>SLSB01000435.1 GCA_007130675.1 Candidatus Hydrogenedentota bacterium
GCGATGCGTTTCCCGGGTGCGAGAATGCCTCGCGAAGCGATATCACGCGCCTCGGCCATGTGCGCACGCCCGACCAAGTCATGTTCGAGTTGGACGCTTCCCTCGCGGATGAAGGTCTCGACATTCTTGCCGTTGATACCGCAAAACAGCGATCGCACTTTGACGCGGGCTTCCTTTTCCGCCGCCGCAAGCGCGGTCTTGAGGGCCACTTGCGCCGCGTTGCGGTCCTGGATCACCCCTTGCGAGATGCAGCCGCGGCCCGGCGCGGTGCCATGCCCGATGATGCACACCGTGCCGTCGGATTCCTGCCGGGCCACCAGCACGCGAATCTCGCGGGACCCGAAATCAACCGCTCCAACTATGTCTGACGCGTGCCGCACTGTTCCCCATCAATTCCGCGCCATAGCACACAGGCGCTCAGCCCCGTTCCCCATTTGCCGGTTCCAAAAACCGTGCCGGCCCCCATACGTCGCGCAAGACTCGCCGCCTGCGCGCGGGCGGGCAGCGCTTAAAACAGAAGCGCATCGGAATCGCCCCCATCCGCGGCGTCGGTGCTGCGAAGCTGGGCAATCGTCTGCTTAATGTCCTCGAGTGAACTCTGATGCCGGCTCAGATGATCGCGGGCGCGCTCCATCTCGAGTTCGAGTTCACCGCGTTTGCGCTCGAGGTTCTTGACTTTCTGTCGCGCCTCCTCGAGCTGGTTCCGCGCCGCATCTTCCGCGAGGCGCCGGGATTCGAGCGACGATTCGGCCGCGGCCTCCTCGTCGCGTTTCTGGGTCAGTTCGCTGTCGATCGCAGCGCGCTGCTCGGCCGCGACGTCCCGCTGCGCCTGCAGTTCGCGAATCTTCGCATCCAACTCCTCGATTTCGGCGTCCGCGGCGTCAAGGCGTTCGCGGGTCGAAAGAGTCTGCTCGCCACACGCCGCGACGGCCTCCTCGCCCTCGCGGGTGCTTGCTTCGGCCTGGGCCACGCCTTCTTCGGCCCCGCGCAACTCGGTGCGGGCTGACTCGATCTGCATCCCGCCGTCATTGATGCGGTGTTCGATATCGCACAACCGCTGTTGGGACTGCTCGGCTTCGCGTTGCGCAAACGCGGCGGCGGCCTGCATGGCAAAAACCTTCGCTTCAGTAGTGCGCCCGCCCGCAACGGCTTCCTGGGCAATGCGCAACAGGGCCTCGGGCGACCCGTCGTTCTCGGCCGGGGCCCCGGATGCCGCGACTTCCGCCGCTATCGAGCCCAGAGTAGCCTCGATATCGGAAGAAGGGATAATCTCCGCACCGGAACCCTCGCCGCCACTGTCCTCGGTGGATACCTCGGCGGGCGCTTCAGTCTCGTCCGGTGATTCCGTATCCTGAGTCCATTGGCGGTTCAAGGCCGAGCATTCCTCGATCCAGGTTTCAACTGCGGCGCTGGGTTCCGGCGACTTGGCTTCGACAAAGGCCTCGCAGAACCCGTAGCACAACTCTAGAAACTTATCGTTTGGCGCCGCCTGACCTTCCGCCACCTGCTGGCACAACAGCGCCATGGCGCGGCAAAGCTGCGTGGCTTGTTGGGCTTCAGTCTCCACGGCCCACTGGTCCAGAAACGCCAGACAGTCCAACATGGCGGCATACACGGTGGTGAGGTCGCGGTCGTCGGCTTTTTCGACCTTGGCCAGTCCCGCGCAGAAAGAATCCAGCGTCGCGACGACTTCGGCGTTCTCGGGTGTGTCTCCGGCAGCACAACGCTGCTCGTCGTCGGCTTCCGATGCAGTCTCGACGGCCTCCGGAGCAGTGGCCTGTTCTTCCTCACTACCGGTCTCCGATGTCTGGGCCTCCGGCGCGTCATCCTCGTCAGCGTCCAGCACAAGATCGCCGCCGGTAAGCGATGCCACGGCCGCTTCCAGCGGATCTTCCCCGGAGTGATCCGAGGCGCAAAGATGCTCCCGCGCCTGTTCCCGGGCCAGCAGCGTTTCATCAATGGGTTCCGCGCCGGTCGACTCCGGCTCGGCCATGGGCGGAAGACTCCCGAGGGTGGGCGCGTCTTCCGCCGAAGACTCGGCGGGCTCTTCGTCGTAATCGTCAAGCGGCGGCAATTCAAAAGGAATCGTGTTGGCCGGCTGGTGCGCGGCGGCATCCGTCTCGAGTTCGGAATCAGCCGCGTGGTCTTCCTCGTCCTCTTCCACGTCCTCGATGAGCGTGAGGCCGGCTGCTTCCACCGCCTCGAGCGCCTTGGCGTAACAGTCTTGCCATTTCTGCAGCACGCCCGGACGCACTTCGCCAACGATTAAATCGCCAACCATCAGCGAGAGAATGTCATACGCCGCGGAAAGAAATGGCACGCAGTCAACCGCGCGCTCGGCGTCCTCGTAGGTTTGCAGAATACGGCCCGTTTCCGTGAGAACCTCGACCGTCTCGCGCCAGCCTTCGTGCACCGCGATTTCCGCGGCCGCCACCAGCTCGCTCATGCACTCATCGGTCCACATGCCTTGTGCGGCCCCGACTTTGGCCTTGGCCACCTGTCGGTGAAACCGGCCCAAAGCCGACAAGATGTGCTGCGTGGCGTCTTCGTGGGAGTACGAATCAGAAGAATCACCCCCAGAAGAGGCCCCGGTAGAGAGCAGCGCGTGGCGCTCCTCCGAGGCCACCGGCCCAAATTCTTGTTCGGAATCTTGATCCTGGCCGCGGGATTTGGTCCGTCGTGCCCACGCCAGCGGCCCTTTGTTACGCCGGGAAAATCGCATGTGCCATAGACCTCGCGTTTTCGGTTCAGTGTATCACAGCCGGTACCCGAACGCAATATATTGTGGTCAAACACCAAGACCAAGGCATGCATGGGGCCACGAATGCGAAAAATGCGCATTCTGCCTTGGTGGCGCGGGATTTCCGTGCCCGCCGCATACGTCGTGCGGCACACCATCGACCCCAAAACCTTGTCTGCCGAACCCGGCGCGCGGCCAGTCTCAGCCGATGATGCCGCGTTCCTGGAGGTACGCCAGGACCTTGCGGGCGGATTCTTCCAGTGTTTCGGGCCCCGTATCTACAACGACTTCCGGATTGAGCGGCTCTTCGTAGGGCGCTGAGATTCCGGTAAACTCCTTGATTTCTCCGGCACGGGCTTTCTGATAGAGCCCCTTCACATCCCGCTCTTCACACACGTCGAGCGCGCATTTGACGTACACTTCGACAAACTCACCCTCGTTGAGAAGGGCGCGGGCTGTGTCGCGATCCGCCCGGTAGGGCGAGATAAAGGCCGTCATGGCGATCACCCCGGCCTCGGTAAACAGCTTGGCCACCTCGCCGATGCGGCGGATGTTCTCTTCGCGGTCTTCCGGCGAAAACCCCAGGTTCTTGTTGAGTCCATGGCGGATATTGTCGCCATCGAGCACAATCGTGCGGCAGCCCTGGTCATACAGGGCTTGCTCGACCGCGTGCGCCAAGGTCGATTTGCCCGAGCCGGAGAGCCCGGTAAACCAGATCACAACCGCCTTATGGCCGTTGAGCTTTTCCCGGTCTTCCTTCGTGATGTTCGATGTATGCCACGTAATGTTCGTGCTCTTGATGTCCGTCATAATCTACTCCGTAATATCTGCTGCGGAACACACGCGTCCCCACACGCCAAGGCACACCACCGGTAGAACCAGGCTGCCGGGATGGATCCCTCCAGTTGAAAGCCGTAGTGTACCATGAGCGCTCAGGAAAAACGAATTTGACCCGGCGCTGCGCCCACCGTATTATGCAGGCCTATACTGTTTATGTGGCGAGTACAGGGGGAGTTTCGGATACGATGCTGGCGCGGGTGCGGTCATGCGGGGTGTTGGGAATCGACGGGTATCCGCTCGAGGTCGAAGTCGACAACCATCCCGGCACGAACAAACTGACCATCGTGGGCCTGCCCGACGCCGCGGTCAAGGAGAGCCAGGAGCGGGTTCATTCGGCGTTGCGCAGCGGGGGGTTCCGCTACCTGCGCGGCGTGGTAGTGGTCAATCTAGCACCCGCCGACGTGCGCAAGGAAGGCAGTGCGCTTGATCTGCCCATCGCGCTCGGCATGGCCGCCGCCAGCGAACAACTCGCCGCGACCCGCTTCACCGAATATGCGATCGTGGGCGAGCTGGCCCTGGATGGGTCCGTGCGGCCGGTAGCCGGAGCGCTGTGTATGGCGATGGCCGCACGTGAACAGGGTATGCGGGGCATCATCCTCCCCCACGTCAACGCAGAAGAGGCCGGGGTCGTGCCCGGCATCGAGGTTATCCCGGTGTCGACCCTCACGGAGGCAGCCGAATTCGTGGCCGAGCGCTGCGAAATCACACCCTTCCAGACCGATTTGCGCGGGGCGTTCTCGCAGGCACAAGCCCGAACGCCCGACCTGACCGACGTGAAAGGCCAGGCGCATGTCAAACGCGTGCTGACCGTGGCCGCGGCGGGGTCGCACAACCTCCTCATGGTAGGGCCCCCCGGCACAGGCAAGACGATGTTGGCCTCGCGGTTGCCGGGGATTCTACCTGAGATGACCTTCGAGGAAGCGCTCGAGACCACCCGCGTATACAGCGTCGCGGGCAGCCTCAACGAGAAGGGCCACCTCATTTGCAGACGCCCGTTCCGTTCTCCGCACCATACGGCTACGACCGTCTCGATCAGCGGCGGCGGACACGGCCTCCAGCCCATGCCCGGCGAAGTCAGCCTGGCCCACAACGGCGTGCTCTTTCTCGACGAGCTGCCCGAGTTCAACCGCGGGGCGCTCGAGGTGTTGCGCCAACCCCTCGAGGAGGGGCTGGTCCACATCCGCCGCGCGTCATACTCGGTGACCTTTCCGAGCCGGTTCATGCTCGTCGTCGCGATGAACCCGTGCCCGTGCGGTTGCCGGACCGACCCCCACCGCCAATGCCGCTGCACCGTGGGCGAAGTCCAGCGTTACATGAGTCGCCTGTCCGGTCCTCTTCTCGACCGCATCGACATCCACATCGACGTGCCCGCGTTGTCTTTCGAGCAAATGTCCGACGACCGGCCCAGCGGGGCGACCACCGCCGAAATCCGCGATCAGGTGCAAGCCGCCCGCGAACGCCAACACGCACGCCATGACGGACGCTACCGCGGCAACGCCCACCTCGACGCCACCGCCACGCGGAAACACTGCAAAATCACCTCGAGTGGCAAAGCCCTGCTCGAGTCCGCCCTCGAACGCATGGGCCTCAGCGCACGCGCCTACGACAAGATCCTCCGCGTCGCCCGCACCCTCGCCGACCTCGAGGACAAACCCGACATCGAAGACCAGCACCTGGCCGAGGCCATCCAATACCGAAGCCTCGACCGCGAGATGTTTTGAGCGAAACCAAGGACAGTCCCCGTCTCGTCTGCATTCGGTCAATCCGACCGATCGGTCGGATCCGCCGGATCGGACTTGTCCGGCTCGTATGACTCCGGCCGAGACAGACGCGCGAGCTCCCCGGTGCGCTATTTGATGAAGCGGATCGTGAGCGGATAACGGTACGGAGTGCCCTCATTGGCCTTTATCGCAGCAATGACAATAAAGACGAGAGCCGCAACCATTAGCGCAATCAACAGCAGGATGCCGATCGCCAAAAACACCAACGGGATGCAGATCAGCCCGTAAATGGTTATCGAGATCTGGAAGTTGAGCGCTTCCTTGCCTTGGTCGGCCACAAACGGGTATTCCTCGCGCTTTACGAGCCAAACGACGAGAGGGCCCAGGATGTGACCAAAGGGAATGATGTATCCCGCCAATGCGGCGAGATGGCAAAACATGCCCCACATGCGTTCGTCCTTAGTAGGCGCTGGTGCGGGTTCAACGGGCGGCATATCAGTTGTCATTCTACGGTCCTCCCCAGAAGCTGCTTTGTCCGCTTCATGTGTAGCACAGCATAACCGATCCGCCTCGAGGATGAAACTGCGAATTCGCGGCGTTGACCGTTTCGGGCCGCTTTGCTATCATCGCGGCATGATTTCGGCACGACGACAGCTCGAGGGAGGATTTCGCGAAGACGCCGGCGGCGTCTTCCGCTCATACCGTCGTGCCTGATCGGTCCTTTCTTTGATTCTCATACCACCAGACGGACTGTCTGCGTATTTGCGGCGAATGCGATAACATCCACGTGGAGAAGCACCATGCGATTGATAGATGAACTCGAATGGCGGGGTTTGTTGAACCAGGTCACCCACCCGGAACTGGGCGGTCAACTCGAGACAGAACGCTTTACCTTTTACTGCGGGTTTGACCCGAGCGCCGAGAGCCTGCACATCGGCAATCTGGTGCCTATCATGGGCATGATGCATTTCCAGCGGCGTGGGCATAAGCCCGTCGTGCTGGTGGGCGGCGGCACGGGCCTCATCGGTGACCCGAGCGGCAAAACCGAAGAGCGCAAACTGCAAACCCTCGATGATATCGAACGAAACCTGGCGGGCATCCGCGCCCAACTCGGGAAGATGCTCGCTTTCGAGGGTGAAAACGCCGCGATCATGGTCAACAATGCCGACTGGCTGCGTGAGTTGCGCCTGCTCGACTTTCTGCGCGATTTCGGCAAGCATTTCTCGGTCAATGTCATGCTGGCGAGGGAGTCGGTCCGTGCGCGGCTTCAGGATCGCGACCATGGCATCTCGTACACCGAGTTCACCTACAGTCTGTTGCAGGCCTATGACTTTCTACACCTGCACGACACCTTCGGGTGCCGGTTGCAGCTCGGCGGCAGCGATCAGTGGGGCAACATCGTCGCGGGCATGGACCTCACCCGCCGCCTGCGCCAGAGCGAAACCTTCGGGCTGACCTTCCCGCTCGTGACCAAGTCCGACGGCGCGAAATTCGGCAAGTCCGAGGAAGGCAACGTGTGGCTCGACCCGAAACGCACCTCGCCCTACAAGTTCTACCAGTTCTGGATCAACCAGGCCGATGGCGACGTGCCGCGCCTGCTGCGGTACTTCACCTTTTTGCCGCAGGAAGAGATCGAGGCACTCGAACACGAGCTTTCCGCAGCGCCCGAGAAACGCGCCGCCCACCGGAAGCTGGCCGAAGAAGTCACGGCCATGATCCACGGCAAGGAACAGCTCGCCAACGCAGTCAAAGCCTCGCAGGCCATGTTCGGGGGCGATTTGAGCGGGCTCGACGACGCCACCCTCGAGGACATCTTCAGCGAAATGCCGTCGACCAGCTTTCCGCGCGAGACCCTGGCCAGCGGCAAGCCGCTGGTCGACGTGCTGGTCGAGAGCGGCGTTTTCGCGAGCAAAGGCGAGGCCCGGCGCATGATCAAGAGCGGCGGGGTCTACCTCAATAACGCGCGTGTGGCCGAGGACGCCACATTGACCCCCGATAGCCTCAGTTCCGAGCGGATCGCGGTGGTGCGCAAGGGCAAAAAGAATTATCATCTCCTGAAGTTCGAAGAGTGACGGCGCGGGCGCTCCCGCGGCATCAACCGGCGGAGATATCCCGTGGGATTGGGCAAGACATGCCGTGGAAACGGGGCACGATTCCGGTGCGGCCTGCTCGCGGGGTGGCTGACGGCCTGCCTGGCCGTGCTGGCCGGGTGCGGCGCCCCTGTCGAGTCGCCCGTGCAATCCCCGGCGCGCCCGCACGAGCTTCCCATCTATGACACCGTCAAGATGGCGGGATCGGATGGGAAGTCGGCCCGGTTTCAGCGCGATGCGCTTCCCGAACTCATTCTCATGGCCAGCGAAACCTTCACTCGTGAGAATATCGAGGAGAATTTCGCCGAACTCGAGCTTGATCCGCAGCGGCTGGTGGTGACGGAGACGACGAACGTGCGCGTGTACGTAGTGGGCACGACGGCCGGCTGGAAGAATGCGGCGGGAATCAATCTCAGCGGCGTTGGGATTGCTGATGGCGAGCCCAAATTGCTCTTTCCGGAAGTAAGCTGCGCCATACGCCTCCACGAAGCCGCCGAGCTCATCGAGGGAGAGCCGCCAGCCCTCCCGATGGAACCCTTTGGCGAACGGACCGAGGAACATCCCCTGCATCCGGGTGATTTCGTCGAGCTTGGCCGATTGGACGCCGGCACACACCTGAATTTCTTTTTGGTCGCGGGCGACGGCAACGTCTACACGCCCGTACCCGAAGCCAACCCCGACGGCATCCCGCACATGGTCGCGCTTGCCGTCGAGGATTCCCCGTATCTGGTGATCAGTTTCGAGGATATGTTCGGAGGCGGCGACCGTGATTTCAGCGACTGCGTGCTCGCCGTCGAGATGAGCCGCTACAACATCGAAGTGCTTCTCGGGCGGATCGATCCCTGGCGGCGCGCCAAACAGTTGGGGGTGGTCA
>SLSB01000551.1 GCA_007130675.1 Candidatus Hydrogenedentota bacterium
AGCCGGGCGGGCGTGTGCTCAGTATCGCCTCGGGCGCACTGTACATGAGCAGCAGAGGGGTGACGCACAGAAATGCGAACAGGCAGAAATATGCGACATGGGCAGTTACCCCAGGTCTTTGAAACAAAGAGTTGAGCCGCCGTGCCATCGCGCCATCCTCCGCACTTGCTGCCCACCGTGCCATTCTACACCTCCGCAACCATTCTGTCACGAGTTTTATTGCGTCCAGGCTGGAAAAATACACGGTGCGTGCGCCAAAGCCCCTTTTAGACGGCGCTGAGGACGAAAGGCGCCGCGATACGCCGCCAGGGGCACACATGCGGCTGTAATGAACCAGAGCGAGGCACAGCGGGGAATCTTTGCCGGGGAATATGACCGCTTGCGCGGCATGGCCTAGGGGCGGATGGGTGTTGCCTAAAACGTGGACACAGTTCCCGAGACCGTTCTGCACGCCATCGAGCCGGTTGTGCAGTCGCTGCTGCCGGTGCGATAATGCACAAAGCACAGAGAAGACAACCGGCTACCCGTGCGGAAGTTGAACAGGAATACCGTACCTGAGGATTTCGCGGAGCGCATGCATGAATGCGAGCGTGCGATTCAACAAGGGGACTCGTCGCAGGTGAGTCGAGCGCCCTTTATGGTCGCCTCCAGCTCCTGACCAAAAGAGGAGTAACGAGAGATGATACGTCCCGAGTTGAAAGTCGCCGGATGCATCTTGGCGGTGGTTGGCATCCTGCTCTTCGTGGTGGGCTATCAGAAGACACAGCCCACCCCGGCGGACCAGTTTGTCGGTTTTCTCGAGGAATTGTCTGGGGAAGCTGCGCCCAGCGAGCTTAAGACGGACAAGACTCCTGGTTACATTGCTTATGCAGCAGGCGGAGCCTGTGTGATTGTCGGCCTTGCGCTGATAATCAAGAGCCGCGTATCGTAGGGCACACACAGCCCTGGCCGGCCCAATGAGTGGTCTCCAAGCAAGAAGCAACATGCTTGCCGGAGAGCGACACTGACCCGGAGATTTCTCAGCTTCTGACTGCCGGGCATCGGAGTTTGATGCAAACGGTTCCTGCATGAATGGGTTGCGCTTCTCAGATGAGCTTGCCGTCCAAGCTGGAAAATACACGCTGCGTGCGCTAAAGTCCCCCTTGTGGGCGAAATGCGCCACCATATGCCAACAGGGGGCACAAGCCGCAGTAATGAACCAGAGCGAGGAACACCGGGGAATCTTTGCCGGGGAATATGACCGCTTGCGCAGCATGGTCTCACGGGGGATGGGTGTTGCCGAGAACGTGGGCACAGTTCCCGAAACCATCTTGCAGTGCATCTGGTACGACCAGCTTATTCAGTCCGAGGCCCTTGCTCTCGCCGATGGCCGAACCCTGCGCGTGGTGTTTCCGGGATGGTGGAACCAGACCGAAGGTCCGGATTTTCGCGACGCCCAACTCGAGATAGACGGGTCGTTTCTCACGGGTGATGTCGAGATCCACCAAGACCTTGCGGCGTGGCGGCAACATGGCCACCACCAGGATACGCGGTACGACAACGTGGTACTCGAGGTGGTAGCGGCTGCCACGGACCGCAGCGCTACCAATACCACGTCCCAAGGCGTTTCGATTCCCTGCCTGGCGCTTGAGTCCGTGGTTGATGGAGACCTCGATGCGCTGGCCGAACAGATCCGTGTGCGGGACTACCCTTACAACGTGCCGGCGGCGCATGGGGAGTGCGCGCGGTTGACCGCTCTGCACGGCATCGAGCCGGTTGTGCGGCTGTTGCGGCTGGCCGGGGAGTGGCGGATGCTGGCAAAGGCGCGAGAGCTTACCGAACGTATCGAGCGAGCAGGCGAGGAGCAGGCGATTTACGAAAGCGTGGTGGCCGCATGCGGATACGGCCCGTATAAGCACCAATTCCGCGCGCTCGCGCAGCAACTTCACTATGAACGGGTGCGGCAACTGGGAGTACAGGACCCGTTCCTGGTCGAGGCGGCGTTTCTGCAGTTAGCGGGCCTGTTGCCGGAAAGCTTGCCCGAGGAAAGCGGTGATGTGCCCCATTTCCGCCGCCTTTGTACCCTGCGCGAGCAGAGCTTGCGCGGGTTACGCCGCCTTCCCATGAAATGGGACCGCAAGGGGGTACGGCCCAACAACTATCCCGAACGGCGTCTCGCGGGCGCGGCACGGTTTCTCGGGCGCACGGCGAAGCCGGGGCTGGCCGAGGCACTGGATGCAATCTGGCAAGAGGAATCGGCGCCGGTCGCGCGCCGACGCGCGTTTGAGGCGCTTTTCCCATCGCCGCTGGGTTTCTGGGCCGAGCACTGCGCCTGGACCGGCAATCGCCTGCCCAAACCCACGGCGATGCTGGGCGCGGGACGGGTCCACGCGATCATCGGCAACGTATTCGTGCCGGCGGCGCTGGCCAAAGCCCGCCAGACCCGCGACCGCGCCTTTGAAGAAAGGGTTTTCGGCTTCTTCACGGCGCTTCCCCAGGAACCGGGCAACTATGTATTCAAAACGATGGCCCCCCGGCTCTTCGGGAACGCCCGTCGCCCACGCTTCACCTTCCAAATGCAGCAGGGGCTCCTCCAACTCTACAACGACTGGTGCCGATTCAACCCCAGATGTGGGGCATGCCCTGCCCTCTCGCTGCTGAAACTTGTCGGAGAATCCGAGTGATGGGCGCGGGCGGCAATCCTGCAACGGGTCATGTGCGTAGAAGAATCTTGGACGCCGCAAACCACACCGAATCAATCCGCGGAACCAGTTGAGCCTACCCCTGTGCGTTGTTCGTCGGCAACGGAAGAATCACCGTGAACGAGGCGCCTTTGCCTTCTTCGGATTCCATGACGATACTGCCGCCGTGTTCCTTTACGATGCCATAGGAGACGCTGAGCCCCAATCCGGTGGCTTCGCCTAGTTTTCGGGTGGTGAAGAACGGGTCAAAGATTTTGGATTGGATTGCGCTTGGAACCCCCGGGCCATTGTCTTCGACGCGGACATGCACTTTGTCATCCACAACGGAAGTGGCCAGCAGCAGCCTGCGGGGAAGGTCCTTCTTGGCATCGAGGGCCTGCTGCGCGTTGTTGATTAGGTAGAAGAACACGCGGCGCATCTCGTTGACATCCAAGAGCAACGGCGGAATGGCAGGATCAAAGTCCGTTTCGATATCGATGCCGCCCACGCGCAACTGGTACTCGCGCAACTGCAGGGTTTCGCCAAGAAGTTGGTTGATATCGTACACGTTCTTCTGGGCTTCGCGCTGGCTGCCGAAACTGAGCAGATTCTCGACAATGCGTTTGCAGCGTTCCGCTTCTTCGACGATCTGCGCCAGCCGCTCGCGCACCTCGGGGGCGAGGTCTTTGCGCATCAGCAGCTCGGTGTAACCCATAATCCCCGTGAGAGGGTTGTTGAGTTCATGGGCAACACCCGCAATCAGTTCGCCCAAGGTGTACAGCTTTTCGGTTTGCATCAGGCTGCGCTGAAGCTCGAGCTGTTCCGTGACATCAATAATGAGCAAAAGGTGGCCGTGTACGGCGGCATGCTGTCCCAGCGGCTGAGCGAGTACATCGCACTTGAGCGGCGCGCCGTGCGAGGTATTGCCGATAAACCGCTCGCGCATATGCCCGCCCGTCTTGACGGCGTCCTTCAGCGCGGCGCCGAGAGATGATTCGACACCGCCCCACAGGTCAAGGGCCGATTCGCCCAGCAACGCGTTCACATCGCGCACCCCCAGCATGGCTGCGGCGGTCTGGTTGGCGTTCATTATCTGCCCCTCGGGATCCGTCAGGACCACGCCGATGGGGAGGCTCTCGACCAGATTCTCGAGGCTTATATTGGCCTCCGACATGGCCTCTTGAAGCCGGCGCTCGATGACAAGGTCGCGCGCCGCCCCGACGACGGCAATCACTTCTCCCCCCGGGCCAAAAAGCGGGCGCGTGTCTATCTCGATGGGAACGCGCGCCCCGTCGCGGGCATACACTTCGATCGAGTACGGCGAACGGATAGCAGCGCCCGGTGATTCGAGCCGGGCTTCCACCAAGTCGGCATAATCGGGCACGACAAATTGATAGATGGACAGGCCGGGGCGGAATCCGCCTTTGTCGTATTTGAGCAGCTTCAAACCGGGCTCGTTGATAAAAAACAATGCCCCGTCAGCGTCGTGGGCGTACACCATATCGTTCATGGTGGTCAGCACGCCCTGAAGCAGGGTCCACATTTGCTCGCACTGGTGCCCCGGCTCCTCCCCCGGGCCCTCGTCGAGGAGTTTGCGCAGCGGTTCGCACGGCGCCATCAGCGGCAAACTCGGTGTAATCGCATCAAACACCTCGCGCATGGCAAGCACAATGTCGGGCAGATCCTTGTCCCCGAGTTCCGGCCTGAGAACTTCGATGATAGCGGCTTGCGCCGCACACAGAATCCGTACAAAGGCGTGGGGTTCTGGAACCTTCGCGCGCAACGGAAATTCGGGCGGCATGGCGCCACCCTCAAGGGTGTCCGCAACACTTGCAAGAAGCGCGCGGACTTCGTTCGCGAAGGCATCCGCATCCACTTGTTGCAGAGTATTCTCGATGATCTCTTCGGCTCTGCTCCGAATACATGTGGCGGCTCGTTTCATATCCCCTCCGCCAGGCGACCAACCGGCCTGCGCATACAGACTGCCTTGCAGCCCTTGGCATGTTCAAGAATCCAGTATAGCAGAGTCTGCGAAATGTGCAAGCAATCGATTTCCACTGCGATTTCCGGCCAGCGATTTCGGGCAGTACGCAGCAGTTCCCTTCTGCGATGTCGTGGTGTACCATGAACGGCGAGTGAACCCAGAACTCCAACCATGCTTTCGAGAATCGCACCCCGTTCTTGTATCTTGAATGGCGGAAATGGCCCTTTGACAGGAGAAACCCCGCGATGCGGCGACTGCTTCTATGCCTCACACTTGTTGCTTTCTGCACCTCGCCTTTCGCCCAGGAGGCGGTTGTAGATCTGCCGCTCGGCACGACCCTTCTCGCAGACATCGGCCTCTATACGGTGGCGTACCAATCCTACGGACAGGACATCGTGAAGATGCCACACTCCTGGACGGGCCATTTTCACCCGGTCAGCGGCATCGCGTACATTCCGCATGAGCGCATGCTCGATCGCGACGCCCTTCTGCTGCACTCTCCGTGGCGCGTGCCGCCGGGCAAGGTATGGGTGGACTACCGGCTCCGCGTGCCCGAGACATCGCCTATCACGTTGTCTTTCGGGATTGCCATGAGTCCGGAGGCGGCCGCGCCGGACAAGAGCGACGGTGTCACGTTCAGCGCGTACGTGCTTGCGGATGGCGAAGAAACGGAATTGATGCGCGAGCACTACACCAAGGCCGAGTGGAAGGACTTCTCTTTTGACCTCACCCCGCATGCGGGAGGGATCATTACCCTGCGCCTCCAGGCCGAACCGGGACCAAACAACAGCCCGGCATTTGATTTCTCGTACTTCGGCGACGTGAAGATCCTGTGCGGAACCCGTGACGACGGCGAGCAGGACCTATTCGAGCGCCTGACCTCGGCCCAAGCGTATCTTGCCACGCGGGACGTGGACATCCTCCCGTTAAGCAACAAACCGGACTACGGAATCACGCCTTCGAACCTCCTCCCCCACACCAACACGATCACAGAGACGGATACCGGCTACCGGTTCGAATACACGGCAGCCGATTGCCGTCTCGTCTACCGCTACGAGCCTCGAACCGGCACGCTGGACGATTTCACGGCCCAGATCGACGACGCCCCCGCGTTCCAACCCGCGCTCGGCGGTGGAATCACCGCTATTGCACCCGGAACCGATGTCCTTCCCTCGCGCCTCGAGAATGGGCACATTATTGATGCTTCTCTGGATGAGGATTCGCGCGAACTCACGATCACGTGGGCCTATCCCTTGGAAGACGGCTCCTTCGAGGCCACCTGGACGTTCGGAATGGCCGGAAAAGCGCTTACGGTCACGGTCGACACTGAAGAACCCGTCGTGACAGCGTTTTCACTCGGGCATAACGGCGGGGCTGCGTTCCGCAAGACCTTCGGCGTGCCTTACCTCTACGGTTCCGTGTGGTACCTGACCGAACAGAACGTCTTCACGTGCCGTTATCTCGACTGGACCCGCTCGCACGCTTCGCGGTGCCCGCAGGGCGAGGCATCCTACGAACCCAAGACCGACGGCACGCGGAACCCGCTGCATGAGGTGGGCTACATCGCCGTTTCGCCCAATGTGCAAGAAGTGTTGCCCAACATCCCGCATCCACCCTCGCCGTACATCGAGCTGCTGGCGCCGAAGGTCATGCTCGACATTTGGACTCACCACAAAGGGACGTTCGCGGGTGACGCCGAGAATCTGCGCGACCTCAAGGATAACGGCGTTGACCATCTCGCCGTGATCTCGCACGTCTGGCAGCGCTACGGGTACGACGTGAAGCTTCCCGACCATCTGCCGCCGAATCCTGACTACGGCGGACGCGAGGGGATGGAACAGTTCGCCCAGGCGGCCAATGAGTGCGGCTACATCTGGTCGCTGCACGAAAACTACATTGACATGTATCCCGATGCGCCGTCCTACGATCCCTCGGCCATTGTGTTGCGTGCGGATGGGTCGCCTTCGCCCGCATGGTTCAACCCGGGCACGGGCGTGCAGAGTTTCGGGCTCAAATGCAACCGCGCGCTCGAATTTGCCGAGCAAAACAGCCCGCTCATTCATGAGTGGTTTCAAACCAACGCGGCCTATCTGGATGTGCATACCTGCGTGCCGCCGTGGCACCAGCTCGACCACGATGCGGACCAGCCCATGGCGGCGATGGCCCTCGCCAAAGTGAAATACGATGCCGAGCTGTTCCAATACATGCGCGACACGCACAACGGCCCCCTGTTCGGCGAAGGCCACAACCACTTCTATTGGGCGGGGTTGTGCGACGGGGTCGAGGCCGAGCTTCGCGGCGGCGAGGATCACCGCCCCTTCCTCGACTTCAACCTGCTCAAGATCCATCCGCAGATGGTCAACCACGGCATGGGGTATTACGAACGCTGGTTTCGAAGGGGCTACGCCCACCGCTGGGGACACGACAGCGGCTCGGTCGAGCAGATTGACAAGTATCGTGCGCAGGAAGTGGCCTACGGGCACGCGGGCTTCATCGGAAACGCCCAGACTAACAATGTGCACTGGGTCGCCAAAGAGCATCACATGATGTACCCGGTCCAACGGCTCTACAATACCGCGCGCCCCCTCGAGATCGCCTATGCCGTCGGCGGGCAGTTCGTCCCGGCGAGCATCGCCCTCGTTATGGGGCAAACCGAGCGGCAGCGCATCCGGTACGACAACGGTCTCACCGTGTGGATCAACTGGGCCGACGCCGACTGGCAGGTCGAGGAATACACGTTGCCGCAATGGGGCTTCCTCGCGCTCGGTCCTGACACGAAGGTGGCGACTTATGTGCAAGAGGGCCTTTTCGCGGATTACGCCGAGTGCCCCGAGTTTCTTTTCGTTGATGCGCGCACCTGCTTCACCATGCCGTATCTCGAAGACTTCCGTGCTATCGAGCCGCGGCTGGCGTCCCTCGAGTATCTGGGTGATGGCAGAATCCGCATTGCCTATGAATGGCATGTTGGCGAAGACATCGAGGAGGATTACCACTGTTTCGTGCATTTTGTAAACAGCGCCGGCGGTCATCCCGAGCGCATTGTGTTCCAACAGGACCATGCGTTGCCCAAACCCACCAGCCAATGGCGGAAAGGGGATGTCATTGCCGATGGACCCTATGAGATCACCATACCAGAGGGGGCTGAAGAGCGTTTCAACATCCTGATCGGCCTTTACAACGGCCGCCGCGTGGCACTCGATGGGCTCGAGGAATCGTACCGGCGCTACCTCATCGGCGCCCTCGATGTGCAGCGCGAAAACTTGGCGCCCATTGATGTGTCGCTGGGCGATACCGAGGAAGAACGCCGGCAGTATGCGCAAGACAAAGCCGATTTCGGCGCGCATATGAACCCTTCGGACACATGGATTGATTTCAGCAAGGTGGCCACGGACGGGTCGGTCAAAATCAACAAGGAACCGAATCGTTTGACCGTGTTCCCGTATCCCCGCGACAGGGAGTTTGGCCTCGAGATCGACATCGCGGCCTTTGCGCCCGAGTCCACCATCGAGAACGTGCGTGTCACCGCGCTCGCAGCAGGGTCGCAGGAGAATATGGGCCAGGTGCCGTTCGAGCGCGACGGCAACCGCGTGATATTCACGGCGGGCCGTG
>SLSB01000510.1 GCA_007130675.1 Candidatus Hydrogenedentota bacterium
CCCGCCCAGATCACCAGAAACGCTCCGATAATCAACACCCCCGCACCCACCCACTGCGAAAGCAAGAACGTCTCGTCATCAAGCAGGGCAAGCGCCAGCACATAGGTCAGCAGCGGCGTAAGCAGGCCAATGCTGGTGCAGAAGGCCGAGCCGAGGTTCTTTTGCGCATGGTTGAAGCTCGGGTGCGCCACTGCAATAGGCATGAGCCCAGAGAATAGCGCAATCAAGGTGATTCTCGGGCCGGCCGTGGCTAGATCCGCGGGACTTCCCACCAGAAACGTGAGCACCAGGAATCCCACCGACGTGAGCAGCGCCAGCACCGCGAACATCGGCACGGGATGCCACGTCATGACTACGTGCTTGCTCCACACACGGTAGATGCCCCAGCACACAGCGGTAATCAACAGCAGTAGCGACGACCTGTCGAACACCGGCCGCAGCGTGGCGGGATCTTTCGTAAGCACCGCGATCACCCCCAGAAAACACAGAATGGTGCCGATGATGTACCACGGACTGCGAATCACCGCCCGCTCTTCGCGAAACAGGATGAAGCTGAACAACACGATAAACACCAGCGAAAGCATGGTGATCACCTGCGCGAGGGTAGCGCTTGCCCCGTAACAGCCCGCGGTCCAGGTCCATTGCTGGAAGGTGTTGAGAATCGCGATCCCGAGCACCGGGCGGGGATCTTTCAGAAGGCGCAAGAATTCCGACCGGTGAAACACAAGGCACACGAGCACAAGCGCCACCGCACCGCTCGAATAGCGCACAAAGGCCATCGAAAAGGGTTCGTAGGCTTCGCGCAGAAAACGGATGAACACCGGGGCCTGCGCCCAGCTCACCAGCGCCGCAAACAGGGTAAATCCCGCAAGAGTTCTCGAAGAATCACGCATGCTGCTCCGTATCAGCGCTAAATTCGCAGACCCATCAGACTGTCTCAGTCTCGGGGGAGCCCTGCCGAACGATAAACGCGGCCACCTTGTCGCCAAATTCGCTGGTGCTCAGCGCCTTGTGTCCCAGCTCGGGTTTTGCCAGATCGGGCGTGGCGAACCCTTCGCGGAACACCGACCGCAATGCATCCCACACAAGCCCGGCTTCCCTGGGCATGGCAAAGCTCTTCTCGAGCATGAGCGCCACGGAACCGATCATCGAATAGGGATTTGCGATACCTCGCCCCGCAATGTCTGGCGCGGAACCATGCGACGGTTCATAGTACGCCTTTTCATGGCCCAGGCACGCCGACGGCATCAGGCCCAGTGAACCAATCAGCCCCCCGGCAAGGTCCGTGAGGATGTCGCCGAACATGTTCTCCATCACCATGACGTCAAATTGACGCGGATTAAGCACCATGGCGGTGGCCGCGGCGTCCACGATTACGTGCTTGACCTCGACATCGGGGTATTCCGCCGCCACTTCGTCCGAGACGGTGTTCCAAAGCACGCTCGACAGAAGAACGTTGCTCTTGTGGACGTTATGCAGCACCTTCTTGCGGTTGCGCGCCTCGGTGAACCCCACGTGGAGAATGTCGCGGATCTCCTGCTCGTCGTACTCGAGGGTTTCCTTGACATAGCGGAGGCCTTGGGCATCAAGCCCTTCTTCTTTCGCTCCGAAATAGAGTCCGCTGATCAGCTCGCGAATCATCATGATATCGATGCCGTCGCCCACAACCTCGGGTTTCAGTGGCGAAAAATGCACCAGCTCGGGCGGCAGATAAACCGGCCGGAAGTTGGCATACGTGCTGTATCGTTTGCGCAACGGCAGCAGTGCGCCGCGCTCAGGCTGTTCATTCGGAGGGATCTTCTTCGACTCCTCGTGGCTCAGCCCAATCGGCCCCTTGATGATGACGTCAGCCTCGTCGCACACCTGCTGCGTTTCCAAAGGAAACGACGCGCCCGTGTCGAAATACGCTTGACCGCCAAACGGCGCATACCGCAAGTCAAACCGCACATCTGCGATAGACTCGATGGCGCCTAATACTTTGGCCGCCTCGGCGCTGATCTCAGGACCGATACCGTCGCCTTCAAGAACGGCGATGGCATAACTCTTGCTCATAGTACCTCCAGGCAATGTTGCTGCATTGTGTGCAGGATCGTCCACGTTCGCCGGCATGCGTTGAAGGCACATAGCCTAACACGCTGCAGTGCAGGACTTCCAGCGTACGTATACAGCGTATGTATACAGCGTATGCCTGCATCGCGCCGACCCGAAAGTCTGGCGCACGCCACATGTGGCTGGCTTCTACACCGCGCGTGTATTTTCTATACAGCAACGGCGCTGTGGCAGGTACTGCTGGTGCGCAATGTGCGTCGCGAGCGAAAAGGTTAACAATTTGACCGCTGTACTTCGCGCAAAGAGCTATAAATAGTTCAGGCACTAGCGATTATGCGACGACGTGTTCGCGGAATGGAAAAAGGCTTGGGATGAACCATGGAAAATGGATACAAGCGAGCGGTTATTGACAGCGTAGAACCCGAGGTCCACCAAAACGAATTCGCGGCGAAACGCATTGTCGGGCAACCCGTCAAAGTATATGCCGATATAATCTGCGACGGCCACGACCTGTTGTCTGCCCGGCTGAAATGGCGGCGCTGTTCAGAAGAAAAATGGAACGAGACCCCGATGCGGGAAGTCGCTGCCGACCACTGGCAAGGGGCGTTTGTACCGGATGCTATTGGTTTCTACGAGTACACAGTGAGTGCGTGGGTCGACCATTTTAAGACGTGGCGTTTAGATTTGGACAAGAAAATTGGAGCGGGCCAAAACATCGAAACAGATCTGATCGCGGGGGGAATTCTGGTCGAGCAGGCAGGCTCGCGCGCCAAAGGTCTTGAAAAGAAGATGCTCTACGAGTGGGCCCAAAAACTCAAGGACCCCAAGGTTGTCGAAGACGAAAAAGTCGCGCTTGCTCACGATGATCTTGTCATTCTTCTCACGGAACGCTATCCAGATACGCGCCTGATGGTGGAATATCCGCGGGCGCCTCACGTGTGGGTAGATCGTGAGCGTGCAGGATTCAGCGCCTGGTACGAGTTCTTTCCGCGCTCGGCCTCACCCGAGCCCGGCAGGCACGGCACATTCAAGGATTGCCACGCATGGTTGCCCTATGTGGCAGGTATGGGATTCGACGTGGTCTATTTTCCTCCTATTCATCCCATCGGGCGAACCGCCCGCAAGGGCAAGAACAACACCCTCAAGGCCAAACCGGATGACGTAGGCAGTCCCTGGGCCATCGGCGGCCCGGAAGGCGGCCACAAATCAGTACATCCGGACTTGGGAACGTTGCAGGATTTTGACAACCTTGTGGCCCAGGCTCGAGACAAATACGACCTTGAAATTGCCCTGGATATCGCCTTCCAGTGTTCTCCGGAGCATCCCTACGTTTCCGAGCATCCCGAGTGGTTCATGCACAGGCCTGATGGAACCATCAAGCACGCCGAGAATCCGCCCAAGAAGTATGAAGATATCTACCCCTTCGATTTTGAATGTCAAAACTGGCAGGAACTCTGGGAGGAGCTGAAAAGCGTCTTTCTATTCTGGATGGAGCATGGGGTGCGCATCTTTCGAGTCGACAATCCCCACACAAAGCCATTCCCGTTCTGGGAATGGGTCATTCATGAGATTCACAAGCACGACCCGAACGTCCTCTTTCTGGCCGAGGCCTTCACACGACCCAGAATGATGAACCGTCTGGCAAAGGGATGCTTTTCCCAGTCCTACACCTACTTCACTTGGCGCAATGACAAGCAGAGCCTCACCCAGTACATGCAGACGCTGACAGACTCCCCCGCAAAAGACTTCTTCCGCCCGAACTTTTGGCCAAACACACCGGACATTCTCAACGAATCCCTTCAAAAAGGCGGCAGGGGTGCGTTTATCAGCCGTCTCGTTCTGGCGGCAACGTTATCGAGCAATTACGGTATCTACGGCCCCGCCTATGAGTTAATGGAAGCTGTGCCGCGCGAACCGGGCAGTGAAGAATACCTGGATTCAGAAAAATACCAGGTGCGAAATTGGAAGCTGCGCCGCGAGGACAGCCTGTGCGACCTGATCGCACGCATCAATGAGATTCGTCGCGAGAACCCTGCACTCCAATCCACCAACAATGTGACCTTTCACCATATCGAAAACGACTCCATGATTTGTTACAGCAAAACCACGCCGGACGGACAAAACACCGTACTCATCATAGTCAACATGGACCCCCATCATGAACAAGGCGGCTGGACGGCCCTCGACATGAAGGCAATGGGAGTGCCCACCGGCCAGGAATATCAGGTGCATGATCTGCTCCGAGGCGAACGGTATGCCTGGGAAGGTCCCTATAACTACGTAAAACTCAGTCCACATACTGTGCCCGTGCATATCTTCCGCATCCGCAGGCGGGTCAGAACAGAGCAGGATTTCGAGTATTTCCTGTAGGCGCGACGAAGCGCCAACGGGGCCACGGATTCGTGTGGCCGCTACGGCGTGCGCGCTGGAATAGGAGGGCCAATGGCTCAAAAAAAACAACCAGTCATCCAAGTGGACAATGACCCCTTGTGGTATAAGGACGCGATCATCTACGAGTTGCATGTGCGCTCATTCTTTGACAGCGACAATGACGGGCATGGAGATTTCCGCGGCTTGGCCCAGAAAATGGATTATCTCCAAGACCTTGGTGTCACCGCGATATGGCTTCTGCCTTTCTTCCCGTCGCCCCTGCGCGACGACGGGTACGACATCGCGCATTACACACGCATCCACGACCGCTACGGCACATTGCGCGATTTCAGAGCGGTCTTGCGCGAGGCGCAGCGGCGCGACATCAAGGTCATTTGCGAGCTAGTCATCAACCACACCTCCGACCAGCATCCCTGGTTTCAGCGCGCACGCAGATCAAAAAAGGGCAGTCCTCACCGTGACTTTTATGTATGGAGCGACCATGCGGACAAATACCAGGATGCCCGAATTATTTTTCAGGATTTCGAGCAGTCAAACTGGACATGGGACCCCGAAGCTCAAGCCTACTATTGGCACCGCTTCTTTTCGCACCAGCCAGACCTCAACTTCGAGAACCCCCGCGTGCGCCGCGCCGTGATAAGAGTCATGGATTTCTGGCTGGAAATGGGCGTCAGTGGGCTTCGCCTGGATGCTGTACCCTACCTGTATGAGGAAGAGGGGACCACCTGTGAAAACCTCCCTGCAACACATGACTTTCTCAGGGACTTGAGAGGGCATATCGAACGAAAATTCAAGGGGCGCATGCTGTTGGCAGAGGCAAATCAGTGGCCCGAGGACGCAGCGGAATACTTTGGCAACAACGGCGACGAGTGTCACATGAATTTCCACTTTCCTCTCATGCCCCGCATGTTTATGTCCGTGCAACTGGAGGACCGATTTCCTATTGTGGACATTCTGCAACAGACACCGGAAATTCACGAGTCGAGCCAGTGGGCCCTCTTCTTGCGCAATCACGATGAACTGACACTGGAAATGGTCACCGACGAAGAACGGGACTACATGTATCGCGCCTATGCCCAGGATATGCAGGCGCGGGTCAATCTCGGCATTCGCAGGCGTCTCGCCCCCTTACTGGGAAATAACCGCCGCCGCATCGAATTGCTCAACGCGTTGCTGTTTAGTCTGCCAGGAACGCCCGTGCTCTATTACGGCGACGAAATCGGCATGGGAGACAACTTCTATCTCGGTGACCGAAACGGAGTGCGCACCCCAATGCAATGGAGCGCGGATCGCAATGCCGGATTCTCCTACTGTAACCCCCAGCAGTTGTACCTGCCAATCATCACCGACCCCGAATACCGATACGAGGCGATAAATGTCGAAACGCAACAACGAAATCCCCACTCGCTCTTGTGGTGGATGAAGCGGCTGATCGCTTTGCGCAAGGATTATAAGGCATTCAGCCGGGGAACGCTCGAGCTTCTAGACCCGGAAAACCGCAAAGTCCTGACATTCGTGCGGAAGTGGCAAGATGAGACCATTCTGGTGGTAGCCAATCTATCGCGCTATGTGCAATACCTCGAGTTGGACCTCTCGGAATACCAGGGCATGAGCCCCGTCGAGATCTTCGGACAGCAGCGCTTTCCGAAGATCGGCGAATTGCCCTACTTCATTACCCTGGGTCCGCACACATTCTACTGGTTTGCGCTCGAGCGCGCCCAAGAGGAGGCGATTCGGCTCACGCACGATCAGCGCGCGCTGCAAACGCTCCGCACGACCGGCGCCTGGCAGCAGGCCTTCAGCAAGGACAATCGAAAACGCTTCGAAAAGGCCCTCGGGCCCTATTTGCGGCTCACCCGCTGGTTTGGCGGCAAGGCCCGCCACATCAAGACGATAAGCGTTGCGGATACCGTCTCGCTGCCGTTTCGCAAACAACCCGCCGAAATCGTGCTGGTGCGCGTCGAGTATACGGAAGGAGACCCCGAAACCTATGTCATGCCGCTGACGTTTGCCGAAGGCGAACGAGCCGACGGGCTCGAAAGCCAATGGCGTCATGCAATTGTTGCGCGGCTTGACTATACCGACAAGAACGGCCAGGCCCATGAAGGCGTACTGTATGACGCGTTCTTCGAGGAGGGCTTCTGCCAAGACCTCTTGGCGGCCATTCGCCGGCGGCGCAGGTTCAGTGCAGCCGGGGGCGAGCTGTATGCGTCCACGACCCGTGTCTTTACTCAGGTACTGGGCGAAACGGCCATGGAAGATTTGGAGCCCCAGGTTGTCCGGGGCGAACAGAGCAACACCTCGGTGATTTTCGGACATAGGTTCATCTTGAAGGTCTTTCGGCGCATCGAGGCCGGAATAAATCCGGACCTCGAAATCGGACGTTTTCTCACGACCAAAAAGTTCGCCCACGTGGCGTCGCTGGCCGGCGCACTGGAGCTGCGCCGGGGCCGCGGGGAACCTGTGACGCTGGGAGTGCTCCAGGAGTTCGTAGCCGGCGCAGACGATGCCTGGAGCTTCACGCTTGATGCGGTGGGCCGGTACTTCGACCTCGCTCAGACCCGGGCAGACGAAGCACCGAAGTTCGAGTATGACTCTGGTGAGAGGCTAAGAGCCGGCAATGACCCGTCCGAGACGGCCAGGGATCTTATCGGGCACTACCTCGGGATTGCACAACTGCTTGGCCAGCGCTCAGCACAAATGCACATGACGCTTGCGTCGCAACTGGAAGATCCCGCGTTTACTCCGCAATCGTTTACACCCCACTATCAGCGGTCGCTGTATCAATCAATGCGCAACGTGACCGGCGAAGTATTTGATCTGCTCAACAAACAGATTCGAAACCTGCCTTCAAAAAGCCGCGAAAGCGCGCGCGCCTTGAGCAAGCACCGCGACTGCGTGTTGAATCAGTTTCGGGGTATACTCGGCAAACGGATAAGCGGCCAACGAATCCGCACCCATGGAGACTATCATCTGGGCCAGGTACTCTATACCGGAAAGGATTTCGTGATCCTTGATTTCGAAGGAGAGCCGGCGCGAAGCCTGACCGAGCGCCGCTTGAAACGGTCCCCTTTACGCGACGTCGCCGGTATGCAGCGCTCGTTCCATTATGCCGCCTACACAGTACTGTTTAACCGGCTCAAGGCGGGCACGATCCACGAAGAGCATCGTGACGCCATGGAGCAATACGCGCGGTTCTGGTATCTGTGGGTGTCCATGGCCTTTCTGGCGGGATACCTCGAAACCGCGCGCACAGGCTCGTTTCTTCCGCGCACCGATGAAGAAATGCAGACCCTGCTGGACGCGTATCTGCTGGACAAGGCTGTGTATGAGCTGGGATACGAGTTGAATAACCGCCAGGAATGGGTGGAGGTCCCGGTAAAGGGAATTCTGGACCTGCTCACGATACCGGACAGTTCCGAGGAAGAGAGACCACAGAAAAAGTCCTTGAACAGCGAAAAAGGTGAGAAGAATGACTGAAAATGCTTCAAATACAAACAACCACAGGGTGCGTCACGACGTTTCTGTGTTTACCAACGATGATGTGCATTGGTTCAACGAAGGCACACATTATCAGCTATACGAGAAGCTGGGGTCTCAACCCATGCAGGTGGACGGCGAGCAGGGCACGTATTTTGCCGTATGGGCGCCAAACGCGGAAAGCGTGTTTGTTACGGGCGATTTCAATCATTGGACCAAAGACAGCCATCCCCTGCAATTGCGGGGCCAGTCCGGCATCTGGGAGGGGTGGGTCAGCGGCATTTCCCGTGGCGCCGTCTACAAGTATGCTATCTATTCCGCCCGGAATGCCTACCAGGTCGAGAAGGCCGACCCCTATGCGTTCATGCACGAGACTCCGCCAAGAACGGGTTCGGTGGTCTGGGACTTGGAATATGCCTGGAAGGATCACGAGTGGATGGCCAAACGCCACCAGTACAACCATCTTCAGGCGCCCATGGCAGTCTACGAAATGCATGTGGGGTCGTGGCGGCGCAATCCGGAGCACGATGCGCCCTTGACCTACCGGGAACTCGCCGAGCCTCTGGCCGAATACCTCAATTGGATAGGCTACACACACGTGGAATTCCTTCCCGTCATGGAACACCCCTTTTATGGCTCGTGGGGCTACCAGACGACGGGATTCTTCGCACCAACCAGCCGTTACGGAACCCCACAGGATTTCATGTACCTCGTCGATTATCTGCACAAGCACAATATCGGAGTGATTCTGGATTGGGTTCCCTCGCATTTCCCCACCGATGAGCACGGGATTGGCTATTTTGACGGAACCCATCTGTATGAGCATTCAGATCCACGCCAGGGAATACACCAGGATTGGGACAGCTGTATCTTCAACTACGGGCGAAATGAAGTCCGGAACTTCTTGATGAGCAGCGCACTGTACTGGCTTGAGCGATATCATGTGGACGGCCTCCGGGTGGACGCCGTGGCGTCCATGCTTTACCTCGATTACTCCAGGAAGCAAGGGGAGTGGATTCCCAACAAATACGGGGGCCGCGAGAACCTCGAGGCCATTCACTTCTTGCGAACATTCAACTCCGAGGTGTTCAAACGACACGCAGATGTGCAGACGTTTGCGGAAGAGTCGACAGCGTGGCCCATGGTAAGCCGGCCGACCTACGTCGGAGGGCTCGGGTTCGGTCTGAAGTGGGACATGGGATGGATGCATGACACCCTGGCCTATATGAGCCACGACCCCGTGTTCCGGAAATACCACCACAACCAATTGACCTTTCGCACAATGTATGCAGGAAGCGAGAATTTCATCTTGCCGCTTTCGCACGATGAAGTCGTTCACGGGAAAGCGTCGCTGTTAGGCAAAATGCCTGGTGATGATTGGCGCAAATTCGCCAATCTCAGGCTCCTCTTTGCCTACATGTACTCGCAGCCAGCCAAGAAACTCATGTTTATGGGTGGTGAATTCGGTCAATGGCGTGAATGGGCTCACGATTCCAGTCTCGACTGGCATCTCACCGACTCGCCCAATCACAAGGGACTGATGAAGCTTGTACGCAGCCTGAACCTGGTATATCGGTATGAACCCGCGCTTCACCAGTACGACCTGGATGGCAAAGGCTACCAGTGGATAGACAGCAACGATTCGGAGAATTCGATTCTCTCGTATCTACGCCTGGGCGAAAGCGGCCACAAGGGCGCGGTCGTGGTTGTGCTCAATTTTACGCCGGTACCGCATTACAATTACCGAATAGGCGTTCCCACCCACGGTCATTGGCGCGAATTGATCAATACAGACGCAAAAGAATTTGGCGGCGGTGGTCACGGCAATCTGGGCGGGATTCAATCCACACCGATCCCCTGTCACGGCCGTACGGCGTCCATCAATATCGTCGTTCCGCCACTGGGAGGATTGTACCTCAAACACGAACCGCCGGCGTGACGCCACGGAATCTGCGGAGCTTGGGCATGCCCACCTCTTTCACGCAGATAAACATCGGCGGAAACAGAGGCAGCGCCCCATGAGCCGTGGGCGCCGACCATCGCGCCCCATTCTGCGGAGGACGGTCGAAAGCAGGTGGACCACAGAGAGGGTGGCATCTTTGGAGTGCGGCGGCTTGCCGCCGCTTTTCCCGACACACATGCCCCGCTGATCGAATCGTACCCGTGCGCGATTTAACGCCCGCAAGTCAGCCCAAGAAAGGCGGTGTTTTTGTGGGGCGCAAGCCAAAATTCTACGCATAAATCCGCGTCCATAATTGAACCCTTCTCGGGGCATGGCTATAATCGGCTGTTTTCGAAGACAGGAGGCAGTGATGATACGAGTTGGCGTGATAGGCGCGATTGGATATGCAGGCAGGGAACTCATCCGGATTCTCGGCATTCACCCCCAAGCCGAGTTAACGGCGGCGATCGAACTCGAAGCTGGAAAACACGTGGGCGAGGTCATGCCCGCCCTGAACAAGACGGCGGATGTCGTCCTGGAAACGTTTGATGCCCAGCAGCTTGCAAAGAAATGCGACGCGGTGTTCATGGCGCTGCATGGGGGCATCGCCATG
Organism: Candidatus Hydrogenedentota bacterium; assembly: GCA_007130675.1. Taxonomy (GTDB): domain Bacteria; phylum Hydrogenedentota; class Hydrogenedentia; order Hydrogenedentales; family SLHB01; genus UBA2224. The sequence continues at coordinate 10,476 of SLSB01000510.1, forward strand.
GACTTGATCCCGCCGTTGCGCGAGGCTGGGGTCAAAGTGATCGACATGGGGCCGGATTTCCGCCTCAAAAACACCTCGGCGTTCAAACAATACTACGGCATGGACCACCGGGCCGCGGACCTGCTCGACGAGGCCGTCTACGGGCTCGCCCCATATTACCGCGACGCACTAGCCAACACTTCGCTGGTGGCCGTGCCCGGATGTTATGTCATGAGCGTGTTGTTTCCGCTGCGGCCGCTGGTGGATGGCATCTCGCGCGAGTTCCCGGTGATTGTCGACGCGATCTCGGGCGTGTCGGGGGCAGGACGCTCGTTGCATGAGATATTCCATTTCCCCGAGATGAACGAGAATGTCCGGGCGTACAAGCTGGGCATACACCAGCACACGCCGGAAATCGAGCAAGAACTGGGCGGCGAGGTCATGGTGCAGTTCACGCCGCACGTCGGGCCGTACACGCGTGGCATCCTCAGCACCATCACGCTCCGCCCGCTCGAAAGTCTCGACGTGGCTGCGTGTTACGAACGCTACGCCAATGAACCCTTCCTGCGCGTATTGGGCGAAGGGAAATTGGCCGAAGTCCGCTATGTACGCGGCTCGAATTTCTGCGACTTCGGGTGGGTCATGGACAAGCGGACCGGCAACCTCATTATCGTCAGCGCGATTGATAACCTGTTTGGCGGAACGGCTGGCATGGCCGTGCAGTGCATGAATATCATGTTCGGGTTGGATGAGACGGCGGGACTCAGTTTTGGAGGTATGGCGCCGTGAAGATGCTCGAGGCGGGGGTCACCGCGCCGAAAGGGTTCCAGGCCTCGGGCGTGGCCGCCGGGATCAAGCCGTCAAGCACGAAAAAGGACTGCGCGCTCGTCGTGAGCGACAGACCGGCCGCCGTGGCGGGCATGTTCACGACCAATGTCATGAAAGCCCCGCCAGTGGTGTGGAATGCAGGGGTGTGTGCTAACGGAACGGCGCGGGCCGTGTTCATCAACAGCGGAAATGCCAACGCCGCAACCGGCAAGAGGGGCCTGCGCGACGCCCAGGCAACTGCCGACGCGCTTGCGGTGGCGCTCGACGCCCCCGCGGAGCAAATCTGCGTGTGCAGCACCGGCGTAATCGGAGTGCCGCTGCCAATGGAGCGCATTCTCGATGGCGTGGCGGGGTGCGTTGCCGCGCTGTCGCCCGAGGGGCATGGCGATGCCGCACGGGCAATCATGACCACGGACACCGTACCCAAGGAGCGGGCCTGCGAAGTGGAACTCAGCACGGGGACCATTCGCATCGGCGCCATGGCCAAGGGCTCGGGCATGATCTGCCCGAATATGGCCACCATGATCGCCATTATCACGACCGATGCGAGTATCGAAGCACCTGTGCTCGCCGAAGTGCTTCGGGGCACGGTCGAAAACAGTTTCAACTGCATCTCGGTCGATAACGATATGAGCACCAGCGACACCGTGCTCTGTTTCGCAAACGGCGCGGCGGAGTTGCCCGCCATTACGCGCGGCACGCAGGATTTCGATGCCTTTCAGCACGCCTTGGACGCGATCTGCCTCGATCTGGCGAAAATGCTGGTCAACGACGGTGAAGGCGCCACGAAACTGGTCGAGATTGCGGTGTCAGGCGCCCGAAACAACGTCGAAGCCAAAACTCTTGCCCGGGCCGTGGGCCTGTCGCAGTTGTGCAAGACCGCATTTTTCGGAGAAGATCCCAATTGGGGGCGGATTGTGTGTGCGGCCGGGTATGCGGGCGTACCATTCGAGCCGGACCGTGTGGCGCTCTGGCTCGACGAGGTGCAGCTTGTGGCAGAAGGCATACCCACAGACTATGGCGAGGCAGATGCGGCCGCCGTCATGCAACAGTCAGAATTCACGATTCGGCTCGAAGTTGGGGATGGACCCGGTTATGCGGTATTCTGGACCTCGGACCTGAGTCACGACTACGTGAAGATAAACGCAGATTACCGGACCTAGACCGGGGGCACGAAGTGGAAAGCAATATGCACGGGCAAATGGAGGAGTTCATTCAGAAAGCCTCGACCCTGATCGAGGCGCTGCCCTATATCCGTGAGTTTGACGGCAAAACGGTCGTCATCAAGTACGGCGGGGCGGCCATGGAGAACCCTGCGCTGCGCAGGAGCGTGTCCGAAGATATTACGCTCATGAAATTCGTGGGCATGAACCCCGTGGTGGTTCACGGCGGCGGCCCCGAGATCAACCGCCGCTTGAAACAGCTCGGCGTCGAATCCAAGTTTCACAGTGGTCTGCGCATCACCTGCGAAGACACCATTCGCGTGGTCGAAATGGTGCTCGCCGGCACCGTCAACAAAGAAATTGTCGCGCTCCTGAACACCGCCGGGGGCAACTCCGTCGGGATTTGCGGCAAAGATGGGAACTTGTTGCACGCCCGGCGGATTGACCTTCCCGACGGGGCCGACATCGGCTATGTCGGGCGTATCACGAACGTCAAGAGCGAAATCGTGGATACGCTGTGCCGCTCGGGGTTCATCCCGGTCGTCGCCCCCTTGGCAACCGACAGAGAAGGCAATACCTGGAACATCAACGCAGACAGCGCAGCCGGCGAGATCGCCGCAGCGTTGCAGGCCGAAAAACTCGTGTTTATGACAAACACACCGGGGCTGTTGCGCGATGCCGCGGACCCCGAAAGCCTGATTCACCGGATAAACCGCGAGGAAATCGCACGGTTGAAGGAATCGGGCGTCATCGCCGGCGGTATGATTCCCAAAGTCGACGCGTGTCTCTTGGCGCTTGACCAGGGCGTGCGCAAAACGCATATCATTGATGGCCGCGTGCCCCACGCGCTGCTGCTCGAAATCTTTACAACAAAGGGCCTGGGGACATTGGTAACCCGTTAGACCCAATACGGTACCGTAGTCTGTGCAAGGAGGAAGTTTTCGTGCCAGAAACCGAAATGCAAATCTTTAATGTGATTATGAGGGGCGGCATCCTCATGATCCCGATAGCCATCTGCTCGATTGTCGCCCTCGCGATTATTCTCGAACGCTTTTTCAGCCTGCGCCGAGCCTCAATAGATACCCGCGAGTTTATGGACATGATGCGCCAGGTGCTCCGCCAGAACCGCATGCAGGACGCCGTCGAGATTTGCGACGAGGTGGACGCACCCATCGCGAGGATCATGCGGGCGGGCATTTTGAAATACAACCGGGCAAAAGAAGACATTCGTGAGGCGATCGAAGACGCCGGGCATTTGGAAATTCCACGTCTCGAACGTTACCTGTCCGCCTTGGCAACGTGCGCCAACATCGCGCCCCTTCTCGGGCTTCTGGGCACGGTCGCCGGCATGATAAAAGCCTTTGCGCAGATTCAGGCCCTTCAGGGGCAGGTCAGTCCCAGCGATTTGGCCGAAGGCATCAGCAACGCGCTGGTGACGACCGCGGCAGGGCTGTCGGTCGCTATTCCTACGCTGGTCGCGTACAATTACTTCGTGACCCGCGTCGAGAACATGATCCTCGAGATGGAGATCAGCTCGTCCGAGCTGATTGAATTGTTGACGCGGCATCGTGGTGAGCGTGAAATTTGAAACAACGGGCTTGAAAGACCGGGTGTAAGTGGCGATGAAGTTTCGAGACGGTGATAAGAAAAAGGTGAAGGCCCAGTTGGATCTGACGCCGTTAATAGATGTCGTCTTCCAGCTTATCGTGTTCTTTATGCTTTCCTCGACCTTTGTGGTCCAGAGCACGGTCAATATCGAAGTGCCCGAAGCCCCCGGCGCAACAACACTCGAGAGAAGAGACCTGACGATCACATTGGCCCATGGCGCTGGCGGCCCCGATGGACAGGGCCCCATCTACATCGACGATATCGAGGTGATGAGCATGGGCCAGTTGTCGCAAAGACTTGCGGACGAGAGACGGGCGCGCCCGGACGTGATGCTGCTGATACGTTCTGACGGGCGCACCCAAACCGCGCGACTGGTAAAGGTATTGGGCATTGCACGAAGCTTGGGCATCACAAACTTCGGCATCGCGGCGCAACCTCCTTCAGAAGTTGAGGAAGGGTAACAAGGGCGGCATGCTCAGAAACCGCTCGCTTCTGGCGGCCCTCTCTGTGTCAGTGGTGTTCCACCTGTCGATGGTAACGCTGTTTTCGATCGTGTTCGAGTTTCCGGTCCAGCACATCGACTATTACGACTTCCGCATCCTGTCAGAGGAACCCGCGGCCACCCAAGCGCCTGAACGCCAACCACCGCGGCGGCTCGCAGCTCTGCCCACCCTCGAGAATCCACTGCGCCGCGCGGAACTGGGCGGCCTCGACCGCGACGCCGAGCCCGACGCATGGACCCCCAGACTGCCCGCCATCGAGCTGCCGCGCCTCGAATTTGCCGAGATGGAAATGCTCGAGTTGCGCGAAGAAGGCCTGAGTATTCGGTCGAGGCTGGCCGAGTTTTTCGATGCGCCCCTGAGCGACCCGTGGTCGCGCATCGGACGCAGTCTCGAACGCTTGAGTGACGCCCTTACGCCGTCCCGCTTTTTCGACGACGAGCAAGACCGCCTGACCGAACGTGCGGCCCCGCGGCTGGTCACCCGCCCGGCCGAAGGCTTCGAGGCGTACGTCGAATGGATGTCTGAACCTCGGGACCGAGAGCTGCTGTTTTCTCCGCCCATCGAGGCGTTGTTCGCGCTGCGTGCGCCAGAGTTAACCGAACCGATTACACTGGTGTTTCGCGTCAATCCTGCCGGCGAAGTAATCGAGGTGCTTACCCCCTTGCCGGATGACGCGGGAGTGGTCGTGAGCGCGGCGCGTGCGCTGACCAAATACCGTTTCGCTCCCCTCGAGGATCCGCTGGGCGCCCGCGACCAACACGGCACGCTGCTGATCACCGCGGAGCGCGGCAACAGGGTGCTCACGCCATGATCCAGCTCGAGATAGGCAAAGCCCTCATCCTTTACAGCGGTCTCCTTCTCGGGTTTGCCGCGGCGATTTGGGCCTATACGGAAATCAGCGCATGGCGGGCTCACCGCACCCTCGGCAAGCAGTATTTGTGGCGCTGTGTGTTCTGCGGGTTCAGCTATCTCGATGAGAGCGCCGAACACATCTCGAAATGCCCGCGCTGCGAAAGCCTGAACTCGATGGAAGACAAACATGCCCGCGTGGTAAATGTCCATGCCGAATCCCCGGCGGTGGCCGAAGCCGGCTCGCCTCCCGCGGGGCGGAATACCTCCAAACGCAAACGCCCCAACCAGCGGCGCCGAGGACCGCGAAAGCGTGGCTGATCGCTATTCCGCCGAGACAACAACCGCTCAATACCGCGCCCAGTAGCCGTCTACCCACACCCGTTGGCGGCGCGTTTCGTAACGCCCGGGTATCCAGACGCGTTCCCAGCGCTCTTCCTGCTCGAGCACGAGAATCTCGCGGCCACCGTGAAATTCCCGGCGGTACACCGCAGGCACCCGCCGCAGGTCCGAGTGCCCGGGAACCCAGACCCTCTGCGAGACCCAGGTCCAATGACCGGGAACCCACCGCGCGGGCGTGCGGTATCGGGTGTGGACTCTAGGAGACCGGTAATAGTGGCCATGATGCACGCGCCCCGGACCGGAGATGATGACGCCCCGCCCCGTCGCCACATACGAGTCGCGCGGACCGGGTCTCGCGACCATGCGCCCAACTTCGTGATGGTACGTGGGCACATCGGGCCGGACATGCACCCCATCGGCCGTGCCAGGGCTGAAATGCTGCGGAGGGAGCCTGTTATCAGGCGTTTCCGCCCGGTTTTGGGCAAAGACGGGGGTAGCGCCCACAAGTGCAGTCAGGAAAAGGAGTTGAGCAACTCGGAGAAGGTTGATTCTTGTGCCGTGCATTGCCTTGCCTCCCATCTAGATCCTTGTAATCCTCTATGCATTATGACGAAAACCGCGAAAAATCATTCACAATGCAGCGGTGCTGCCTGTGATCACAGGTTCTCGGAATCAATCGGGGGGGGGCGGATTGCATCCGCCAGCGATGCTTGGGCAGGCCGGAATATTCGCCCTCCGTGACACACGCAAGCGTATCAGAAATCATGAGCGAGATGCTCATGCCACCTCGAAGACCCTGAAGACTTCGAGCACGCGGGTAGAACATCGCGAAAAAGCGCAGGCTTTATGCTTGGCCCGCTTTTTCGGAGCTTTTTGAAAGTCCTGCCGTCAGACGGTAGCATGGGTAACCGCAATCTCTCACCACCTCAGGCGCGCCTGAGGTGGTGAGAGATGGGTTACGGAGAAAGCACATGTTCTTTCTGCATACAGATTGTCTTGGGATATTTTGCAGCAGCCTACGGCATTTCCAAAGCGCAATCGATTCATGCTGAACCGATTGCGTAAGACCAGGATGCTTGCTCCTTAGAAGCTGCGGAATATCCGGGATAACGGAGGTAGGCGCCATGAAGAAACTTGTTCTTTCACCAATTGCGCTCGTTCTTGCGTTAGCCGGCTGCGGCGGCCCGCATGACGATGCGCTTGTGTTTGCCGTGGGAGGCACCCCTTCCGAACTGCGAGTCTGGCAGGAAATTGTCGCGGAATTCGAAGCGGAAACCGGCATTCCCGTGCGTATACGCCGCCAGCCGCCGGACAGCACGCAGCAGCTTCAGACGCTCATTGTGTCTCTGGGTTCGGGGCAGAGGGACCCCGATGTGTTCATGATGGACGTGGCCTGGGTCGGGCTGTTCACGGCATCGGGCTGGTGCCATCCCATCGAAAATGTCGAGACCGACGCGTTTTTCGAGCGTGTGCTCGACCTGGTTGACCGCCATGAAGGCGTGCTGATGGCCCTTCCCGTGTACATGGACGGCGGTCTGCTCTATTACCGCACGGACCTGCTCGAGAAGTACGGCTACGACGGACCGCCGCAAACCTATGACGAATTGATCGAGATGTGCCTGACGGTTCAGGAGGGCGAGCGGACCGAAAACCCAAGCTTCTTCGGCTATGTCTGGCAGGGCGCCCAATACGAGGGACTGGTGTGCAATTTCCTCGAGTTTGCCGGAAAAGAGGGCGGTTTCCTCGCGCCTTCGGGGCCTGAGCCGCGCCCGATCATGCTCGATCGCCCCATTAACCGCGAAGCACTCCAGCTTATGCGCGACCTCATCTGGGAATACAAGATCTCGCCGCCAAGCACATACACCGAGATGAGGGAGGAAGAGGCGCGGATGTTTTTCCAGGAAGGCGACGCGCTTTTCCAACGGAATTGGCCCTATGCGTGGTCGGACCATCAATCCGAAGGCTCGCCCGTGAGGGGCAAGGTGGGCGTGGCGCGCCTGCCTGCCATGGAAGCCGGACAGGACGTATCCACCCTCGGTGGGTGGCATATCGGCATCTCGGCGTTCTCGAACAAGCAGGAAGAGGCCCAACAGTTTGTCGCGTACGTTACTTCAAAGGATACGCTCAAGAAGATGGTGCTGGAATTGGGCTGGAATCCGGGCCGAACCGATTTGTACGACGACGAAGATATCCTCGAGCGGGCGCCCCATTTCCCGCAACTGCGCGAGATCTTCGAGCACGCGAAACCCCGGCCGCTGGTGCCCTATTACAACCAGCTCTCGTCGATCGCGCAGCAGCGCCTCTCGGCCTGTCTGGCGAATCGTGTCTCGCCTGAAGAGGCGCTGGCCATTGCCCAGGAAGAGATCGAGACCCTCGTCCGCACGTACGGAGATACGGAGCGCTTGCCCGAGCACGCAAGGGCTGCGGCAGAGTAGATGGCTTCACCGCGCACCTGGCTGCGAAGCGAATCGGTCCAGGGGGTGGGTTTCCTGTTGCCCACCTTCGTGTTTCTGGGCATATTCGTGTTGCTGCCGGTGGCCGGAACCATGGCCATCAGCTTCTTCCGCGACGTGCTCTACCTGCCCCGCGAGTATATCGGCCTGCAGAATTACCGCGTCCTGTTCGCCGATCGGGCCTTCTGGAATTCGGTGCGGTTCACGGTGCTGTTCACGCTGGTGTCGGTTCCGCTCGAGGTGCTGCTGGCGCTGATCATCGCGCTGGTCATGAACGAAAAGTTTCCGTTTCGCGGCGCATTCCGCGCGTGCGTGTTGATCCCCTGGGCGATTCCCGCGGCGGTATCCGGCCGGGTATTCGAACTCGTTTACAACTACAGCTACGGCGCGGCCAACTGGCTGCTGAGGAGCCTGGGCTTGACCACCGAGCCGGTCAACTGGCTTGGCACGGATTTCGGGGCCTTTGCTGCCGTCGTCGTCGCCGACATGTGGAAAACCACGCCCTTCGCCGCGATCATCCTGATCGCTGGACTCTCGTCCATTCCCGAGGATCTCTACGCGCAGGCCAAGGTGGATCGCGCGGGGTATGCGCGGCGTTTCTTCTCGATCACGTTGCCGCTGCTCTGGCCGGTGCTCGTGGTGGCGCTGTTGTTTCGCACCATCGAGGCGCTGCGTGTGTTCGACGTCATATACGTACTCACAGGCGGCGGACCCGGCGGCGCGACAGAATCCGTATCGCTGTTCGCCTACCGGCATTTCTCGACAGGCGACTATGGTTACGGGTCGGCGGCCAGCGTTATGCTGTTTCTCATCGCGCTGGCCTTGTCCATCTTCTATGTGCGCCTGGGCGGATTCGGAGGCCGGCGGTGATGCGCGAGGAAGTACAAAAGCGAATCCTGCTGATTACCGGCATTGTCTCTACCGTCGTGTTTTGCCTCACGCCGTTCTTCTACATGGTGCTGACAGGCCTGAACCGGCATCCCGATTTTCTGCGCGCAACCAAGACCCTCGATCTCACCCTCGAACACTTTCACACGATTATCTTCTCACCTGACGTGCATTTTCTCGCCTACATGCGCAACAGCATTCTCATCTCGGCGATGACCGCCGCAATCACGGTGTTCATTGCCTCGCTGGCAGCCTATGCCCTCACGCGGCTGGAATTGCCACTGCGAAGGTTTATTATGGTGGCTGTGCTGGCTGTCTCGATGTTCCCGCCCGTGTCGCTGGTAAGCTACCTGTTCAGGTTCATGAGCGCGCTGGGATGGATCAACACCTACCAGGCCTTGGTCTTGCCCTATGTGTCGTGGACCCTCCCCCTGTCGCTCTGGATTCTCGTGAGTTATTTCGAGCAAGTCCCCCGCGAACTGGACAAAGCGGGCATTATCGACGGCGCATCGCGCCTTCAAATCCTGCTCAAAATCATCTTTCCCGTCGCCGCGCCGGGAATCTTCTCGACGGCCCTGCTGGCATTCATCTTCGCGTTTAACGAGTTTCTCTTTGCACTGATGCTGACCACCGACCAGGCAGCCCGCACCATCCCCGTGGGCATTGCCCTGTTCCAGGGACTGCACGGCCAGATTCCCTGGGGCGAGATCATGGCAGCCGCCACGGTGACAACCATCCCCGTGGTGATCTTGACGCTCATCTTCCAACGGCGAATCATTCAGGGGTTGACTCGGGGAGCTGTAAAGGAATGAAGCTTACATTACGCAATCTCACGAAACGCTTTCACCGGGTGCGCGGCGGGGTGCAAGCCGTTCACGACGTATCCCTCGAGGTCGACGACGGCGAATTCTTCGTGCTGCTTGGGCCGTCGGGCTGCGGTAAATCCACGATCTTGAATCTGGTGGCCGGACTCGAAAAACCAACCTCGGGCGAAATCCTGTTCGACGGAAAGACCGTCGCCGCGCCCGGTAGACGCCTGTTTATACCCACCAAAGAGCGCGACGTCGCCATGGTCTTCCAGAGCTATGCCCTCTATCCCCACATGCGCGTGTTCGACAATATCGCCTTTCCCCTCAAGATTGCCAAAGAAGACAAGAAGACCATCGAGGAAGCCGTGCACAAGACCGCCGCAATGCTCGGGATCGAGGAGCTCCTGGACCGCAAGCCCGGCGAATTGTCCGGCGGACAGCGTCAGCGCGTGGCGATCTCGCGCGCCCTTGTGCGCCGTCCCAAGATATTTCTGCTTGACGAGCCGCTGTCCAACCTCGATGCGCAACTTCGCACGGCCATGCGCGCCGAACTCAAACAGCTTCAGCATGAGATTGGCGTAACCACGCTATACGTCACCCACGACCAGGTCGAGGCGCTGACCATGGGGGATCGCGTCGCGTTGCTGCGCGACGGTGAGCTGGTGCAGGTCGACGCGCCGCTCGATCTCTACGACCATCCCAAGAGCCCGTTTGCCGCGCAATTCATGGGCGCGCCGCCCATGAATCTGCTCGAGGGCCAACTGTCACGCGCGGGCGATGCGGTCACTGTTTCATTCGAACAGGTTTCCTACACCCTGCCAAACCCGGAGACCGTCGGCGCCGAAGGTGTTGCCGAAGGCCCCATACTCCTCGGCATCCGGCCGCAGCACATCGCTCTGTCTGGCAAAAGCGGCGAAGGCCTGCAAGGCCAGGTCAAAACCGTCGAACCCCTGGGCCGCGAAGTGCTGTATCACGTCGACGTCTCGGGGCACGGTATTCTCGTGCTCCGCGAGCATGAAGACTTCCGCCGCGGCGATGCCGTCACTCTTACCTTCGACCCGCAACGCATCCGCGTTTACCGGAACGCGGAGAGCTGAAGAGCGTTGCGGAGTAACCTTGAGCCCACACGCGAAGAGCCGTTAATGCTTGCTTCTTGAGCGGCACGAACATCGTCGATGCGCTTCTGTTGCGCAGCAGCGGCTTGGCGTTGCGGACGTGCGTACTTCTCGCCCCGACAGTCTGTCTGCTGCAGATGCGCGATGAAGTCGAGAGCATGCCGCTGACACGGCGAACGCAGTCCAGAGTTCGCACATAGTCGGATTCGCCTATGCAATCTTGGTCACGTGCTACCTGCAGTTGCGTCCGAACCTCGCCGCTCGAACCCTTTGCGATATACAGGAACTGGACAAGCTCGCTTCTTGTCCCCCGTTCGAAACCTTCGGCAATGCTGGACATGATAGAAACGGCGGCGCGTCGAATCTGGCTGACCAGGTCCCGGTCACCCTGCCAGGAGCCTTGACGTGTCTGCGCGTAGACATCGCTTGTCAATTCGCGCGCCCGCTGATACACGTTCAGCTCTTCGAACGATATCCCGCGCCTTGGCGTTTGCCCTTCTTCAAGCCGATTCCCCCCTTATCCCATTCATCGAGACAAGGCAACCCCACATCTTCCCACCCTTCTCACCCTTCATACTTACATCGGGGCGCCTGCCTCGCCTCACGCCAATTTGGGCATCTCGAAGCCTTCACGATACGCATCGCGGCCGAGCAGGGCGTTGGCTTCGGTGTCATCGCCGAAGGTCTCGGTCTCGGGGTCGAAGGTAACGTCGCGGCCAAGCCGGTACGCGATGTTGCCGAGATGGCAAAACGCCGCGCTGATGTGGCCGTCAACGGGCTTGGCACGGATGATATCCTGATTGCGTGTGCGCACGGCCTCGAAGAAGTTGTCGATATGCAGCAACATCATGTTGCCGTCTTCGGGAGGATCCTCATCGGGAATGACCTCGCCGTTCGAATCGTAGCAGGTCGTGCCGACGGAATACCCGTTCGAGCCGTAGAACAGGTTGCCGCCGCCAATGCCGCCCTCCCTGTTCGTATAGCGCCCCCGGATTTCGCAAGTAAACAGCGTGCCGTCGGCAAAGGTCGCCGAAGTTACCTGCACATTGGGGGTCTCGGCACTGTCTTCATAACCGTACCGTCCGCCATGGCTCGCGATATGCACGGGCAGGCCTTTACCGAGCACCCAGTTGGTGATGTCGGTGTAATGCACGCCATTGTTGCCGAACTCGCCGTTGCCGTAATGCCAGAACCAGTGCCAGTCATAATGCACGTATTTCCGCGAGAAAGGCCGCTCGGTCGCGGGACCCTGCCAGAGCGTCCAGTCCAGGGTTTCCGGCGGGTCTTCGTCAGGGTGAAACGGCACCGGCGGCCGCGTACTGAAATGGATCACCCGCGCCGCATAGATATCGCCGATGACTCCCGCCCGGAGACGCTCGACCGTCCGCTGCCACTGTGGTTCGGATCGGCGCTGGGTGCCGACCTGCACAATCCGGCCCGTTTGCTCGGCGGCTGCGATGAGTTGCCGGCCTTCCCAAACCGAGTACGACGCGGGTTTTTCGACAAAGACATCTTTCCCCGCCTGGCACGCCCACACAGCCCCGAGCGCGTGCCAGTGATTCGGCGTCGAGATGAACACCGCATCGATTTCGTCGTCATCGAGCAAATCACGCTGATCGCGATAGGTCTTGACCGGTCTATCCATATTCTGTTGGAAAGCCGCGGCCCGTTCTTCAAGGACGTCCGCGTCAACGTCGCAAATCGCCGCCACCTCGACACCGTCGACCCTGGAAAGCGTTCTCATGAGGAAATCACCACGGCCCCGCATCCCCACGACGCCCACGCGGATGCGATCGTTGGCGCCATAGACCTGTCCCCGCGCCAGTGTGCCCGCTGCCACTACTGCCGAGGCCGAGGCGCCCAAGAATTGTCTGCGTCCCATGCGCATAGTCACTGTCCTCCTGTTCATGCTTTCTTAACGCTGCTGGCGTGATTGCAGCAAGATCTGGTCGGCCGCGTCGAGGCTGCGCCGATAGTACACTGCCTGCAATCGTACCATCTCGACAGGGCCGAGATCACTGTGCCTGCCCAGCCGCGCCAGACGGTCGCGATAGACGTGATAGAGCGTAAGCGCCGCCGCCACGGAAATGTTGTAGCTTTGCGTAAACCCGAGCATGGGCAACCGGATGCACGTGTCGGCCGTCTCGGCCAGTTCGGGCGTGATGCCCTCGTGTTCGTTGCCGAAAAAGATTGCTGTCGGCACATCGAATGCCACCTCGTCAATCAAACGGCCCGTCTCGGCATGCGTCGCGACAATACGGTAGCCCAGATTCCGCAAATGCCCCACACAAGCCCCGGTGGCCTCCCATCGCTGAATATCCAGCCATTTCTCGGCCCCCTGGCTGACGCGGTTGGCTTTCTTGAACTTGGCCATGAGCTCGATGACATGCGCGGCCTGGCAGCCGAGCGCTTCGGCGGAACGAAGCACCGCATTGACGTTGCCAAAATCGTACAGACCCTCCAGAACCGGCACGACGGCATACGTGCGGCTGGCTACAACCTCGTGGATGCGGCGTTTGCGCGCCTCCGTCAGATGGGGACCAAGCACGCGCAGAATCTCTTCAGCGGAAAACCGCTCACCGTCAATCTCGAACGGCTCGGTATGCGGACAAAGCGGCGGATTCACCATGACGTCTCCTCACACAAACAGCACCCAGAAGAACTGCAGCGCCAGCAGCAACAACATCGCGCTGACCACGCGCCGCAACCGCTCGTCGGAAAACCAGGCCAGGATGCGCAATCCCAGCAATGCCCCCACCACCACAAACGCCGCCCCCACGCCGCTCAAGGCAAACAGCCTCGGTGTCAGCAATCCCTGACGCGTCAGTTCGGCCGTCCGCACAATACAGTTCACCATCAGAATAAGCTGCACCGTCGCAGCATACCGGAACCTGCCAAGGTTCTGCGAAGCCACGTACGCCACCACGGGCGGTCCCCCGGTGCCGAATGCCCCCGACAGGAGCCCCGACAGCGCCCCCACCGGCGCCCCGACCCAGTACGGGTGCCACGAACGGCTGTGCTCGTGGTGCATGAACCCGCGAACGGCTCCCGCCACCAAAACCACCCCGACGAGCACCCTGAACAACCGGGGATCGCTGTCTCTCAAGAAGACCACCCCGAACGGAATCGCCACAACCGAACAGAGCATGAGCGGCCATATGCCTCTGAACACAATCTGCCGGTGCAGTTTCCACACCACGACGATGTTCAGCGTCAGCGCGCCCAGCGTCGTTACGATTGACGCTTCCTTGACGTCGTAGAAGGTGCCCAGGATCGCGATGGCCGTCAACCCGAACCCGAACCCCGTCGCGCCCTGCACCACCCCCGCCAATCCAAGAACCAGCGGTATCAACAGCCATTCATAAACCATTAACCCCACCCGGATTACTCGAGGAAGAACCCCTCAAGGAGGAAGCCGCAAGACTACCGCCCGTCTCCCCAAAATGCAAGATTATGCCGCAAAGAATGCTGCAAGAAAACCTTTCGCTATGTCCCCTCCGGCCCGGACTCGCCGAGCACCAGCTCGGCATTCTTGCGCGGCCCGCTCAGTCCATCATAAACCCTTAAAACCTAAGATCCGCCCCCAGGAAACTGTAGAAAATTAGCCAAAAGTCTGTGGAGCGAGCACGCGAATCAACAATCTTCCTTGTGGTTGGCACAAATGATGCGAACTATACCGAGATGTTTTGGCGTTTCAACAAGTAGAGTGAAAAGATCCCGGGAGAAACCCATGTTTGACGATCGCACAGACGCAGGCAGGAGACTCGCCCAAGAACTCGAGTCGTACCACGAAGCAGAACCACTCGTGCTCGCCATTCCGAAAGGCGGCATTCCCGTCGGCCTGGAAGTTGCCGGGTGCCTTGATGCGGAGTTTGCGGTGCTCGTCTCTCGCAAATTGCCCTTTCCCGATAATCCCGAGTCCGGTTTTGGCGCGGTGGCCGAAGATGGAACCGTGTATCTTCACGAAATTGCCCGTCGATCTCTTTCCGAACCGGACATCGAAACCATCGCCCAGCGCCAGCGCGAGGAAATCGCCCGGCGCATTCAGTTGCTGCGCCGCGGCCAACCCTTGCCGCCGCTTCAAGGGCGCACCGTCATCCTCGTCGACGACGGCATTGCCATGGGCTCGACCATGCGCGCCAGCGCGGGCATGTGCCATAACCAGAAAGCGGCCCGGATCGTTGTTGCCGCACCCGTCGCCTCCCCGCGCACCATCTACGACCTTCAACGCGTCGCGGACGACGTAGTGATTCTTGAAACACCTGCCGGGTTCCGCGCCGTCGCCGAAGCCTACCGCCACTGGCACGACGTAAGTGACGAAGAGGCCGTTGCGCTGCTAGAAGAGCATGCCGTTTTGCCCTAGCTCCATGGAAAAGGGCTGGTGTGCCCGCACGCTACTCGACCTGCGGCTCGGCGCGTAAAAAATGTATACGTCTGTTTTACATCTACACGCTCGTGTCCCATGAAGGCCCACCTTTCCGCTGCAAAACAAGCATTTCTCATTGGCATATGAGTTGCACCGTTTCGAGGCACGAACCCTGCGGAGCTTTGTCTCGAGGGCAACAATGAACGCCGTGAGAGCGCAAGCC
>SLSB01000043.1 GCA_007130675.1 Candidatus Hydrogenedentota bacterium
CGTCAAGTTCATCTACTACCGGGACGAATGGCCGATCGTCAGCACGTGGATATTGTTCCTCGAGCAGCTTAGGACGGTTATGGACCCGTAATACACACTACGCCCTTGCCTGGAGCATGTGTACCCGCCGCGGGAGACGCCTCCCGGGGCGGTTTTTTTGACGCGGATGTCTCGGTTGGGAGCGACGCCGTATTCTGCGCAGTCAACCGAAGCAGGGCATGAGGTCTCTATCCTTATCTTCCACGTCTGTTCGAGGCCGATGCCGATCCCGATAGCGATTTCGATTTCGATGGCGATCCCGATGGGTGAGTCCGGTTATGCACATCGGCAATGCCGCGTTGGGACGGTTTTCTATTCGTCGAAATACAGCACGGGCGACCAGGCCTGTTTGCCTTCGGCGTCGGTAATCTCGACCCGCACGTATTTCACGGCGGGCCGTGGCGCAAATTCGCCGCTGGTGAGCGGTTCGTCTTCGGCGATGAACTGCCTGCCATGGGGCGCGGTTGCGTAGAACTGAATCTTCCGCACCGGCGAGCACTCGACCTTGACGACGCCGTCCTCGATCCGGACGTCTGTGAATTCGGGACCTGTCGAGGCGTAGTACGCGCCCTTGCGCAGCGCGTCCATCACGGCATCGAGGGTCAATTCCTCGGCTTTGATCATGGTCCATGCCAGCCTCAGCGAATTATCGTCATGGACATCATCCACCGCTACCGCCGGAAGGCGCCACCCCTTCTCGAGCAACATGTCCCAATGCACCGAACTGTCGGCCCGGCCATTGAAACGGCACACCGCGTTGTAGACCTCGAGCGCGGCGGCCCCGTGTTCATGCAACGGGATCAACTCGTCGAGGGTGAATCCGCACCAGTAGGGATGCGCGGAGATGAGATAGGCGCCGGCTTCGCGCAGGACCTTCATGCGCTCTTCCATGGGCGTTTCTCTCTCGAACGACAGTCCCACGGGCACGTTGATGGCCAGGATGTGATAGACCATGGCGGGATTGGGCGACGGCGGGTGCGTTTCCATGCCGCTGATCAACAGGAAATCATCGGTGCGGAAAGGTTCCACCTCGCTCGTCTTCTCGTGGTCGGTGACGGCGAGAATGTCGTAGCCGTAGTTCTTGTACTGCTCGACGCGCACGTCCAGGGGCACGTCCCCATCCGATTCGGTTGTGTGGGCGTGGAGGTTGGCCTTGTACCAGTTTCCCGGAAGTTCAAACGGGTTTACGGGCGTGGTTTCCGCCGCCCACGCGCCCAGGCATACCGCACACGCCACCGTCAAGCCAAACATACCAAGCACAAATCGCCTCATGATCAGAGTTCCTTTTCTCTCGAGTGCCACATTTTGCTAGAGCATACTGCCCGAGGCTCTGCCGTGCAAACCGGCCCTGCCAAGAATCCGTTTGGCGCGTTCGCGTAAAGCCGCATGTTTCGTGTGAAGTCACGGCGAACTTGACCGTTTTCGAGGCTCCTGATAGGGTTGGGTGTGCAGGATGGCGAAAGGGCAACTTCCCCGGCAATTCTCCGAAAAATGGGGGAAACCTGGAGTTGATATGGGCATCACTCGGCGCGCATTCTTGAAGAAGGGTTCACTTGCGGGCGGCATTTCCCTGCTCACGGGCGGCAGGCTTTTGGCGGAGCCGGGCCAGCCTGAGCCCCGGCTGCGTTTCATTGCGCTTGCCGATACGCACTGGGGCGGCTACGAAGATTGGCGGCCTGAGCGGAAGGACAACACAATTCAGGCGGTCAACGCGGCGTGCGGGGCCGTGAAGACGGATTTCATCGTGCTCAACGGCGACATTATCCATGACGACCCCAAAGTGCAGATTCCGAAGTTCCTGCCGAATATGAAGCGGTTTGATGTGCCCGTATACATGACCCACGGCAATCACGACATCATGACCGATGAGCAGTTCAAACGCTTCACCGGCCATCCCAAAGACCATCACTTCGCCCTCGAGAATTGCGGCGTCATCTTGCTCAACACCTACAAATGCCCGCCGAAAGTCGAGTATGGCGACCACCGTAGCGGGCATATCCCGCCGGATTTGGAGTTTCTCGAGGATGCGCTGCACACATACAAGGACGCCTTCCACATCTTCGTGTTCGCGCACCGCTGTCCGACGGACAGACCGCAATCCGAGGAGTGGCTCGAGCTGATGCCTGGGCGCGGCAACGTTAGCAGTTTCTACGGCCACGCCCACTCCCGCTGGGAGACGCTCACCATCGAAGGCAAGGTGCATCATTTCAGCGGACACAACACGGACACGACCGGCCGGTGGCAGAACTGGCATACCTATCGCGTGGTCGAGGTCTCGGATGCCGGGGAAATCCGCTCGAGCGTCCGCGATTACACCAACGATATGCAGCGGGAAAGCGTGATTATCAAGCCCGCGTAGAATGGCAAGCTGCGCAGGAACACTCCCCCCAAGCGCGATCGGCGCTGCGTCTGTCGTTAAGAAAGACGTTCCGGCAGCCCCGAAAGGGGCGAACTAGAATAGCCCGGGGCAAGGCACGCGCTCGCGCGTGACGCCGCCCCGGGAACCGAATCCCCAAGAATTCCAGCCCTGAAAGGGCGAACCAGAATGCGCGCATGACGTAAGCGGCTACCTTTCGAGGCCTATTTCTCGAAACGATAGAGGTGCACGTCAAAGGCCCGCCAATCGTCCGTAATCCCGCCGTCAACGATCTCGAGGGTCCGGTCTTCGTTGATGACCGTGCACGTGGTCCATTCCGAGAAGCCGGACAGCGTCGCGCGGCAGGGATAGCGGTACGCGTTGCAGGTGAACACGTACAGCGCGTCTTCGTATTCTTTGACCAGCCATTGGACGCCGACGTCGACGGAATGGCCAATCTCGTGATATTCGATGGCCGGAGTGAACGCGGCCGTGGGTTGGGTCAGCACGGGGGCAAGGTCGGCGATTTCGCGGGTCACCCGCTTGATGCCGGTCCAGGGTTCGGACGGCTGCGGCATGGTGTGGCTGCCCCAATAGATGATGCCGTTAGCCCCTTTGATGAGCGATTGGAACGCCATGAACCGGCTCTCTTCCCAAGTGGGATACAGCACCTTGCTTTCATCGCGATCCTCCCGGCGCAGGGCCTCCCACGCGAACGCCTGGAGAACCATCAGGAGCGGACGGTTTGGCCCGGTAACGCGGCGCATCTTGTCCACATATTCGCCCACCTGGCTGATGGTCTTGTTGTTGAGGTCGCCTTGGTAACCGTCTTCGAAAAGCGCGTACATGGGGCGAAGCCCGCCGGGGTTTACAGGATAGATGTCGCACGCGACGATGTCGGTGCCGGGGTTGTAGGCCTGCATGGTCTTGACCAGGTTGGTGGGCGCATGGTTCATGTAGAGCAGGCGGCCGGGCGCGGCATTCTTGATCAGTGGATAGGCCTTGATGAATGGCTCGGGGGGCACGCGCGGTTCGGCCTTCATCCAGGTCCAGGCCGGCTCGTCCACGGTCTCAATGAAGGCCAGGGCGGGGTGGTCTTTGATGGCATTTACGCGCTCGAGCAGTTGCTCGGTGCTGCCTTCGCGATCCTCGAGGTCGAGTGTTCCAACGGTCGACCAAATCATAAGGCCCGCGGCGTGGGCGTTATCCATCTCTTCGATGTTGCGGCCGGTGCGCACGAGGTTGAATCCGGCCTCGGCCAATTCCGCGTAAGGCTGGTCGGATTGTGCGGCATAATATGAGCCAATGATCAGGGTGCGTTCGCCGTTTATGGTGATCGTTCCATCGTTGTCGTAGTCGACCACGAGGGTTGCGGCATTCGCCGCCGCGGCCGCTCCCGTGAGGACAATTGCGGCAACCAAGACATATCCCATCGTTGACCTCCTCGATAGCGCGTCTTTGACGCGTTTCGTTACCCCTTGAGCAGCGGCAGGCATTTCTTGAACTCGGGCGCGTCTGCGCGCTCGAGGACCTCGAACATGGCCATTTCGGCCGTAACGAATTGACACGGGCCATTGGCCATGCGAGCAAGCGCCGCTTTGTGTTGGTACTTGTCGCGTGCAGCGACGGCATCGGACGCGACCCAGACGTCGAATCCGCGTTCGACGGCCCCGAGCGCGGTTTGCAGAACGCAGACATGGGTTTCGACCCCGGTGATCAGCAGATGGTTCCTGCCGGTAGCTTCGAGCGCCGCCACAAACGAGTCGTCGCCCATGCAGCCGAACGCGGTCTTGGGGATGGGCGTCACACCTTCCAACTCGACCGCGATTTCGGCGCACGTGGGCCCAAGGCCTTTCGGATACTGTTCGGTCCAGAGAATAGGGATACCGAGCAGCTTCGCAAAACGAATCAGGCGCACTGTTGCGGCGACAACGCTGTCAGCGACGGGAATCTTTGTGAGGAGCGAATCCTGGAAGTCGATGACCACGAGAGCCAATGTAGCGCGTTCGAGCATAACAGGTCTCCCTCATAGGCCTCCGGCGGGGCCGCCACCAAGCGCTATCGCTCTGCCGGCGAGACCCGGCGCCAAACGGCAGTTCGTGTGTTTTGCGATTATAGCCGAACGGGGCGGCCGCGCTGAACCGGTGATTTCCAAGGCTGCACCATCAGGCCGCTCGAGCGGTCACCGCAGTTTCGGGCGTCAAAAGTATTCTCGGGAAAGCGCTACGCCCGGCCGCGGTTGCGGCGTTTGCGGTCGCGCAGCGCGTTGGCTTTGTAGAAGAGGGCCGGCTCGATGATCGATTCATGGAGTCCCTCGGTTTCGATGTCTCCGTAACTGACGCGTCCGCGGTACGTGCGGTTGGACAGAATGATCGACACCGCCTGCCGGGACCATTTATTTCCCTTTCGGGTTGCGATGCCTTTTGAATGCAGGTACTCGACAACTTTGCCTGTGCTGCGGGTGTTGAGGTATTCACGGAAGATCATGCGCACCACTTCGGCTTCGGCGTCGTCAACCTCGAGCGGGTTTTCGCCTTCTCTGCCGCGGCGGTAGCCATAGGGCGCTGGGCCCGTGCCGTAGCGGCCCTGCTGTACCGCGGTCAACTGGCCACGTTTCACTTTGGCCCCGTGGGTTAGCCGGTTTCCCTGCCGCTCGACGGGCGAAGCTGGAAGCGCGCTGCCGGTCTCCGAGTGGGTGTGAGCCGCAGCATAGGACTGTGTCAATGTATCACTGTCGGTATCGTTTGTATCTGTACGTGTTCCCGCATCCATGGTTGCCCCATCCTGTTTTGTGTGAACGTTTTTCATGCGCCGCCACCATGTGTTCCAGATTAGGCCTTCCCCACAGGCTGCACGAGCGGCCTGCCGCAATTTTCGGTATGAATTGTATGTGGAAGCTGCCGGACCCTCCTTCCGCACCTGGAAATCCGTGCTTCTGGTTATCATTCTACGCGCATTAAACGAATATGTCAACTGTTTTCTTGAGAAAATTTGGCAGAGTCCCTGGACAGGGAGATGTCAGGCAAGATTTAGTTACCATGAGACATACAGCGATTGGCGGGTTGTCGCAGCATCTAGACAAGGCACAGAATGCTTGACAAAAAACCATTCTTCACAGGGAAATTCTCTTGCTATAGCGGGGGCGAAGCATCATTAACGGTTGAAAGTGCAAAAAGTACAAAGCCGCCACCCGTAGAAAGGGCGGCGGCTTTTTGATGTGTCCTGATTGCGCCTGAATCTGGCTGGTCAACTGCTGTTGCGCAGCTTCGCCAGTTCCACGATCTCAGAGGGTGTCTCGCCGTAAGGCTCGGCATCGACCTCGAAACTCTTGGCCAATACTTCGGCCATTTCGTGTTGTTCGACGCCGGTGGCTTTTGCTTCAGCAACAACTTCGTGCAAACGCCGGAAAATCCGGCGGCGGCAATCCTCGCGGCACTTGTTCTCGATGCCCCGGTTTACGAAGACGCCCATTCCGCGGCGTGTATACAGGAGGCCCATGACCTCCAGGTCGCGGTAGGCTTTCGCAACAGTATTTGGGTTTACGCCCAAACGTTCGGAAAGTTCGCGCACGGACGGCAATTGGTCGCCCGCGTTGAGTTTTCCGGAAGCAATGGCAAACTGAACGTGATTTTCAATTTGCACGTAGACCGCCACGCTGCTGTTGATGTCGATGTTCAATACCATTTGACTCTCGATGCCTCCTGCTTGTGATTTTTTTAACCGCTCGCCGTTGGTTTTTGCGCGGCGCATTGTTCCAGCACATGGACACAGTTGCATACACGATGTGTATTTCTCTGCAGCACCGTGTATAATGCGCACGCGAACCGGGCAGCACCACCCCGACATAAACGGGAGATACACTGTGCGATTCTTTACACTCAGATTGAGCGTACTGCTCACCACTTCTTGTTTATTGTACCATATCCCCGCCATGAGTCAAACCACACACGCGCAAGCGTGCGCACCGGTGATGCTTAGTGCGCTAATTGCCGCACACAACGAACCGGCCGGTGAGGTTCATGTCGCGCTCAGCAACATTGTCGGCCACAACCTTCCAGGCAAGGTGGTGCTGCGCGCGTCTGCAGGAGGCAAGGCCTATCAGGTCAACGCTCCCGAGGGGGTCGCCCTTGCCGCGTGCCCACCGGGAGACTACACGGCGTACATGTACGTCTATGAAATGGGCGTGCCTATCCTGGTCGAAGTGCGTGACACGCGCATCGAGCCTGGCGAAATGGCCAGTCTTCTGCTGACGTTGACCGAGGGCAGCGGCCATCGTCCGCTGATGTCGTTTGATACTGACGGCGATCTGGTGCTCGATCGCGTCGAGGAAGAACTCGGAACCGACCGGTTTGATCCCGCCTGCATCCCGGGGGTGGAACGCATCCCGATGCACAATAAGGTGTTGAAAGAGGAAGCCGGGTGGTACCGAGGTGAGCTGCACGCCCGTTCGAGTTACGGCGGCGGCACAGAAAGCGTGCGGGAACTGGTGCGCCGCGCTGAACGGTCAAGGTTGGATTTTCTGGCGATTACCGACCGCAACACGATGGCGGCGTGCTACGACCCCGATTTTCAGTCAGACTCCGTCGTTCTGATTCCAGCGATGGAATGGGGCGACTCGAAACGCGGCTTCGGCCTTGTGTATGGTCCCCAGACCGTTCCAGAACCCGCGGACACCTTTGCGCACGCTCAGGCTATCGCGCGCCGGGTTCAATTGCAGGGGGGGATTTTCGCTATCGCGCACCCGTGTTTCCGCGATGCACCATGGCAGTGGGGATTGGAGTTTGTGAATGCCATTGAGGTGTGGTGCCGTGACTGGCGCAGCATGCCTCCGGTCACGTTGAGCGACTTGGACGAGGATTTGCAGGTGCGGGGTGAGCCGCGCCTGGCGCGCAACCCGAGAACCGGGCTTAAGATGCCCGGCCACCATATCGATGGCGAACTTCTTTATCCTATTGCGCAGGCGGCCGCCACAGAAAATCTGGCCGCGAATGCCAAAGCCGAGATCTTCTGGGACGCCCATCTTAACAACGGGCTGCGGGTGAGTCCGATCGCCGGCAGTCTCTCCTCGTCGAGCAAAGTGCCTCTGGGTCGGCCCATCACCTATGTGTATGCCCACGAAAAATCGCTCGAGGGCATTCTCCTGGGCCTGCGGCAAGGGCGCACGTTCGTGTCGTCGGGTCCCGATGGCCCGACGATCGATCTGTACGCCAACGTGAACATCGACGGCCGCACGGTGTATGTGCCGATGGGCGGCATTATTCCCATTGGGTTGGAAGCGCAACTCGTGGTGAGTGTGCGCAACGGCCGTGGCAAGAAAGTGCAGGTATATGCCGATGGGCGGCCCATCATCTCGAGGACCATGGATTCCAACACGTATGACCGCAGAATCACCGTGGAACCGGATAGTTACCGGGTGTACCGCGCGCGCGTCATCGAGCAAGCGGATATTGACCCGAGGCAGGCGCTGGCGGAAATCGGGAGAGGCATGACAACGGTGCTGGCGCTCTCGAGCCCCATTTACGCCGAACACCTCGCTCTGTCTCCACCCGCGCGGCCGGAAGCGGCTGAACCTGTGCCGGACCTCGAATCGTTACCGGTCGAGAAGCGTGTCCAGATGGCCATGGAAGCCGTCGAGCGCATTGCCAAGGGCGAAAAACATGAGGGGTGGGTGAGTATCGAGCCGAATGGCCTGCCGCCGGTCTATGCCACGGGCGTACGCAGTCAGGACGGACGGGTGTACATCAGTACTGACGCATCGCGTCCTCCGCAGTTCTTTTTTGACGCATCCGATGACGAGTTTCGTCCTCCTGCGGGTGC
>SLSB01000235.1 GCA_007130675.1 Candidatus Hydrogenedentota bacterium
CGTGCCAGTCCTGCTCACGACATGGGAACGATAGAAATAAAGGCCGGTGCGGCCCTGTTATCTGAGGTGACCGTGGAGGCCTCCCGTCAGCTGATGGAGGTCGGCCTGGATCGTCGCGTGATCAACGTGTCGCAGGAGTTAACCTCTACAGGATCTACTGCATTGGAACTAATGCAAAATATTCCCAGCGTGGCCGTCGACTTCGACGGCAATGTCAGTTTGAGGGGAAGCACGAATGTGACCATACTGGTGGATGGCCGGCCCTCCACACTTACCGGTCTCACATCAGAGGAGGCTCTGGAACAGATCCCCTCGGAGATGATTGAACGCATTGAGGTGGTAACCAATCCTTCTGTCAGATATGAACCTGATGGGACATCTGGCATCATCAATGTAGTGCTGAAGAAGGAAAGAAAACCAGGCAGTAAAAGCGAGCCAAGAGCCGTGAGAAAACCACTTGACCCGTCAAGGAATCCTTGACAGGTGAACCTACAAGTAATACTTGTTAGTTGGAAAGGGGGTTCCGGGGGATTATGCAAGACAGCCCGTCGGTGTTTGATGCCCGCGAGGTAGTCGAGGCGGTGTTTGTCCGTCCCGAGCGGCCGTCGTGTTCTGTGTGGGCCGAGGGGAGCCTCGTACTGCAAGACAAGGACTGTCCCGAGCCGGGGCCGTTGCGGCTGGGCCGCACGCCGTATCTGCGCGAGCCGCTGGACTGTTTCTCGGATGAGACGGTCGAGGAGATTACGCTGCAATGGGGGACTCAGCTGGGCAAGACCTTGTTTCAGTTCATCTGCATGGGGTATGCGATCGACCAGGACCCGGGCACGGGGCTGTACGTCATGCCCGATGAACAGCAGGCAAAGCGCATTTTGAAAACGCGCATCATCCCAACGTTCGAGGGCAGCCCGGTGATTCGCCGCCACCAGGCGGGGAAAAGATGGGACAACAGTTCGGATCGGCTCGACTTCGACCGGATGTTCCTATTTCCCGCGTGGTCGCAGAGTCCCGCAAGTCTCGCGTCGTTCCCTTGCCGTTACGTGTGGCTCGACGAAACGGACAAGTACCCGTCGTGGTCGGGCCGCGAAGCGGACCCGGCGGCGCTGGCCGAGGAGCGCACGAAAAACTACTGGAACCGCAAGAAGAGCCGCGTGTCCAGTCCGTCGCGTCCGGACGGGCTGATCAACCGCCATTACCGGCACAGCGATCAGCGTCGGTACTGGGTGCCGTGTCCGCATTGCGGCGAGTATCAGGTTCTCGCGTGGAGCCAGGTGAAGTGGCCCGAAGGCGAGACAATCGACCGGATCAAGATACACCGTCTCGCGTATTACGAGTGCGAACACTGCCACGAACGCATCGAGGATGGCGATAAACCCGAGATGCTTCAACGCGGCGTTTGGGCTCCAAAGGGGTGCACGGTCGGAACCGAAGGCGAGGTGCTGGGCAAGCCCGAGGGCGGCTCGCATCCGGGATTCCATCTGTCGAGTTTGTATTCGCCGTGGGTAACGTTTGGCGAGATGGCGGCGGAGTTTCTGCGATCCAAGAACGAGCCGTCGAAGCTGATGAACTTCGTGAACTCATGGCTGGCCCAGGTGTGGCAGGAGAAGATCGAAGCGGTTGATGACGACGCGATCCTTGGACTTGCCACCGGTTATCCGCTGGGCTATGTACCGAAGGGCGCTGCGTTTCTTACCGGCGGGTGTGACATCCAGGGCAACCGGGCGTACTGGGCCGTGCGGGCCTGGGGACATAAAGAGCAGAGCTGGCTCGTGGCGTATGGGACGGTGTACGACGACGACCAGGAGCGCGTTACCGAACTCGGGGGCACGCCCGCGACGTGTTTCGACAAACTGCCCATTCGCCGGGCGTTTCCTGTCGAGGGCACGGATGGGGATGTGATGCCGGTGACGCTGTGGTGCATTGATGGCCGCCACCGGACCGACGAGGCGTATCTGTTTGGTCGCGCCAACCGGGACTGCGTGCGGGTCATCATGGGAAGTCCCACTGCGCTGCAAGGGGCGCTGTACGTCGAAACATCGGTGGACCGTGATCGCAAGCGGGGCTCTCGCATTCGCGGCCGGTTCGCGGTTTACCGTCTCGACACAGTGGCGTACAAGGACCGCATCAACCGGCTGAGGTCGCTTCAGCCGCAGGTGTATTTCATCTCGCAGGACGTGACGGATGAATATTGGGATCACGTAACCAGCGAGGAGAAGGTGATCGAGCGCAACTCGAGGGGCAAGCCCACGGCGGTGTATGCGTTGCGGGCTGGCCATGAGCGCAACGACCTATGGGACTGCGAGGTGTACGCGACGGCGGCCGCCGATATGCGGGGCTGGCCGCACCGGTTTATGAAGACGCCAGCGGAACGAAAGAAGACACAACGCAAAGAACAGGAACGCCGCGACCGGTGGGTGAGCCGCGGTGAGGGAGGATGGTTTGACCGATGAAAACAGTAGCAATCATTCAAGCGAGGATGGGCAGCGAGCGGTTGCCGGGCAAGGCGATGGTCGATATCGAGGGTTATCCGATGCTCGCGCGGGTAGTTGAGCGCACCCGGCGCGCGCGACTGGTAGACGATGTGGTTGTGGCCACGACGGCGCATCCGAGGGATGAGGTCATCTGTTCTTGGGCTGACCTTTACGCCGTTCCGTGCGTCAAGGGGCCAGAGGAGGACGTGCTGCGCCGGTACATGGCGGCGGCGGAATACTACCACGCTGATGTGATTGTTCGGATCACCGCGGACTGTCCGCTGATAGACCCCGAGATCATCGACAGGGTGGTTGGGTCCATGCGCCGCACCGGGTACCGCGCGGAGTTTGCGAGTAACGCTCTCCTGCCGCTGACGTTCCCTCGCGGGGTGGATGTCGAGGTGTTCACGACGCAGAGCTTCCGGGCGGCGGACCGGCTGTGCAACAAACCCTACGAGCGCGAACACGTGACCCCGTATTACCACGACCGGGGCGCGGACGGCTGCTCGATTATCCGCATACCAGCCAGGCCCGAGGAACGCCGTCCCGAATTGCGATGGTGCGTGGACGAACAGGCGGATCTTGATCTGGTGTGGGGGATCTACGCGCGGGGATGGGACCAGCTCTCGACAGCGGATCTGATTGAAGCGCTGGACCGTGACCCGTCGCTGCGGGATACAAATCTAGATGTGAAACAAAAGGAGAGGATCGCATGATTGCCTACTGCACGACGTGTGTGATGCCGGACACCCGGCCCGATGTGGACATTCAGGACGGCCAATGCGGCGCGTGCCACAACTACGCACAGAGGGGTGCGGTGGATTGGGCCGAGCGCGATCGCGCGCTGTGTCAAATCCTTGAGCACCACCACAATCCCAGTGGATACGATTGTATCGTGCCCGTGAGCGGTGGGAAAGACAGCACGTTTCAGGTGTTGAAACTTTTGGCGCTGGGCGCGAATCCGCTGTGCGTGACGGCTACTACGTGCGACCTGAGCGAAATTGGCCGCGCGAACATCGAGAATCTGAAAAGCCTTGGGGTGGATTACGTCGAGGTGACGACCAACCCTCGGGTACGCGCGAAGCTGAACCGGCTGGCGCTGACCACCATCGGGGATATCTCATGGCCGGAACACGTGAGCATCTTCACCATTCCCGTGCGGCTGTCTGTGCAGATGAAGATTCCGCTCATCGTCTGGGGCGAGAATCCGCAGAACGAATACGGGGGACCGGCGGCGGCGGCAGAAGGCCATGCGCTGACCCGTCAATGGCTGGGCAGGTTTGGGGGATTGCTGGGTATGCGCGCTGAGGATATTCTCAAACGCGGGGGCTTTGACGCGCGCGACCTGGTTCAGTACCAGTATCCAAGCGACGAAGATTTGGCATCCACGGGCACAACCGGCATCTTCCTGGGCTACTACTACCCGTGGGACGGGTGCGGTAACGCGATGATGGCGCAAGCGCATGGCATGACCACGTATGGCCGGGCCGTCGAGGGCGCGATGGTGGACTACGAGAACCTTGACAACGTGCAGACGGGGATACACGACTATTTCTGTTGGCTGAAACATGGGTTTGGCCGGGCCACCCAACAGGCGAGCCTCCACGTGCGCAGGGGGCGGATTACCAGGGATGACGCGCTCGATGTCGTCGCGAAGTGTGACGGAAAATTTCCCTGGACCTATCTCGGAGTGCCGATCGAGGAAACGCTCGGGCGTATCGGTATGAGCCTCGATGAGTTCATTGCGGTATGCGACCGGTTCACCAACCGGGAGATCTTCAGGACGCGCAGCGGCAGCGGCGGACAGTTGTGGAAAGACGAAGACGGCAACCTCGAGAGGATCAACGATGACAACGAGTAGCGTATGGGCGGGCGCGTTTGGGGAAGCGTACACGGCCAGGAATCCGAGTTCCTGCGGTGAACAGGATTGGCTGTACCGGAACCGCTATGGGATATCGCGTTATGAACTGAACAAGGCCGCGCTCGCGGGGTTGCCGCGAGACCTGAGCGTGCTCGAGGTCGGATGTAATTGCGGCGTTCAAATGCAACAGCTCGCGCGTTTGGGGTTTGCCAACCTGACCGGCGTGGACGTTTGCGGCGCCGCACTGGCCAAGGCGCGGTCCGCGTTGCCGTCCGCGCGATTCGAGGAAGCGTCGGCGCTGGCGTTGCCGTTCAAGGATAAGGCGTTTGACCTCGTATTCACAAGCGGAGTTTTGATCCACATGCCCCCCGGCAACCTTAACCAGGCGATGGACGAGTTACATCGCGTCTCGCGACGGTACATCTGGGGATTCGAGTACTACGCTGAAAACCACACGGCCATTCACTATCGAGGACAAGATGGGCTGCTCTGGAAAGGCGACTTCAGCCGGATGCTCGCGCGTAGATTTACCGATCTCCGCATGACGCACTGGCTGCTGCTCAAATACGTTGACGGCGGCGGAAACGAGGATGCGATGTACCTGATGGAGAAGCGCCAATGAAGTGCCCGAAATGCGGCAGCGAGAAACTGAAGGTCACACACACGCGGAAACAGGACGATGGCGAAGAAACGTACATCGTCCGCTATAGACGATGCGTCGAGTGCGGAAGCGCCTTCAAGACGCGAGAACAGTACTCTTTTGCACAGCCTGACGAGTGGTAGCCCGTTCAATCAGTGCTATATGTAGCATTCTTTTGCTATATGTGGAATCCCCTCCATTTTCCACACCAAAATTAGCCTGACATGAAACGTGAGTTTGGACAGGTTCGCAAATGGGAG
This sequence comes from Candidatus Hydrogenedentota bacterium, assembly GCA_007130675.1. GTDB lineage: Bacteria > Hydrogenedentota > Hydrogenedentia > Hydrogenedentales > SLHB01 > UBA2224. The sequence continues at coordinate 5,230 of SLSB01000235.1, forward strand.
CCTCCGCAGTACCAGACGCCGCGGGTGGCTGAGTTGCGCGAACAGGTGCGGCGGCACGAAATCGGGTTCCGCAAAGCGCGCGCCGAACTGACGTCCGAACTCCAAAAATTGTATCGAGGGAATCCGTAACGCCGGTGGTGGCCTTACGCCCTGTTGTCCCTGGTAGCTCATGACGTACTTCCCAGGGCGGCAGGGCTTTTGTTTTTTCAGGGGGAAGTATGGGATTTGCCGACACCATAAACACCAAGGTGGACGCGGCCATTACGGCCGCTGAATCGGGAGACCATACCACCGCGGTTAAATACCTCCGGTCCGCGCTGATGGCCATGAACGCGATGCCGGACGCGCGCAAAGGTAATCACGAACTGAAATGGGATCGTGAATCCCTTCAGCGTCTTCTCGAGCATGAAGAAAAACTAGCGGCCAGCCAGTCCGGTATGGCCAAGAATCTGCTGAGGTTCTGATGAGGAACGAAACCAAACAGACGTTCCTCGACCGCGTGGGGGACCGTATCGACCGGTTCGTGACGGCGGTCTCGCCCGAGCGCGGGCTGCGCCGGAAGGCCCACCGCGCCGCGATCAAGGCATACGCGGCGAACGTCGGGGCCAGCACGATTGATCGCCGCATGTACAACTGGGTGACGGTCCAGGATTCAGCGGACAGCGCGCTGCTGTGGGAACTATCGAAACTGAGGGAGCGATCAAACGACCTGGCGCGGAACAACCCGCTTGTGGCCGGGTCGCTGGACAACATCGCCAGCCACGAGATCGGGAAGGGACTCCAACCGCAAAGCCGCGTGTCGGCGGTCCGGGAGCAGCTCGGACTGAGCGAAGATCAGGCAAAGGCCTTTGAGCACGCAGCTGAGGACGCATGGTCGCTGTGGAGCCGCCATGTTGACTATTCGAGCCGGTTGCACATGGAAGATCTCCAGTACCTGGCCACGCTCGAACGGCTGCGGACAGGCGAGGCGATCTTTGTTCGACGGTCGCTGGAAGCCCGAACAAGCCCGTACCAGACCCGATGGGAGATGGTCGCGCCCGAGCGGTTGTGCAGCCCGAGTGAGTTTGGCGATTTGGATTTGCGGCAGGGCGTGGAAATTGGACGGCGGGGCCAGCCCGTCGCGTACTGGTTTTTGAAACAGCACCCTGTCGATCCAACGCGATGGGCAACGGGTTTCCGAAAGGAAGACTTTGTTCGAGTGCCCGCCATCGATAAGGACGGATTCCCTCGGGTGCTGCACATCTACCACACGACGCGGGTCGGCCAGAGCCGCGGGCGCCCCTTGCTGGGGCCGGTTATCGCTCGCCTGAAGGATTTGGGCGGATACCAGGATAGTGAATGGGTGGCTGCCAGAGCGGCCGCATGTATCGCCCAGGTTGTGTACACGCGCAACCCCAGCGAGATGGCCGTCGCGCAGGCAGACGAAACGGATTCGTCCGGGGTGCGCTACGAAGATATGGAGCCCGGGCAGCGGATCTATCTCGCGGACGGCCAGGAGATGACCACCTTCGCCCCTAACCGCCCTGGCGAAATGTATGAGGCGTTCATCCGGTCCGCCCTGCAAGAGATCGCCGCGGGGATGAACATTCCCTACCAGCTCTTGATTAACGACTGGGGGGATATGAATTTTTCGTCCGCGCGGATCGCCCTGATGCAGGCGTGGAAGGTTTTTCGCCGAAACCAGGCCGTCATGGCCCGCTATATGACCTATCCCATGTGGGAATCCCTTCACCGCGAACGCTGGCTAAAGGGCGAGATTGCCGCCCCAAACTGGCTGACGGAACGGGCGCTGTGGTGCCGGGTCGAGTGGCACGGGCCGGTGTATGAGTACGTGGATCCGCAAAAAGAAGCCGGCGCCGACGCGAGACAGGCAAGAGCGCGGCTGAGCAGCCGGAAGCGGCTGATGGCCCGGCGCGGAATCGACTGGGACGAGGAGTTTGCGCAGATGGCCGCCGAGCGCGAGCAGATGGTCGCAGCCGGATTAACAGAGGAGGATATCGACGATGCCGATACTGGCAGCGACAGAAGTCCAGATGCCGTCGATGGATAAGCGGTGCGAGGTTCGCCTCGCGGAAAAAGACGATGGCCACAGCAAGGCGGAGGTGTACCTGTACGGCGTGATCGGCGGGTACTTCGATGGCGTGTCGGCCAAGGATTTTCTTTCGACGTGGCAACAGGCGCGCAAAGCGGACGAGATCACGTTGCATATTCACAGCCCCGGTGGTGACGCCTTCGATGGCGCGGCCATCTACAACACCGTCGCGAAAGACAGAAAGAGGGTAACGGTGGTCGTGGACGGCGCGGCCTTCAGCGCCGCGAGCCTCATCGCCATGGCGGGCAATCGGCTGTACATGAACGCCGTCGCCATGATGATGATTCACAGCCCGTGGACCGTCGCGATGGGCAACGGCACGGAGTTTCGCGAGATGGCGGAGCGGCTCGACCAGATCCGAGACACGATGGTCGGGGCGTACGCAAAAAAGTCCGGCATGGACAGGGAATCCGTAACCGCGGCCCTGGAATCCGAGACGTGGTATTCGCCCGGGGCCGCTATCGACGCGGGGTTTGTGGACGGGATTCTCGACGAGGATGAGATAGAGGCCCCGGAAAATATCGCGGCCTTTCTCGATCGGGTGTACGGCGCGCCGCAGCTCCAGTATGCGGCGGTTTTGAATCAGCTAAAAGGGTTGGGAGGGATGCCTCCCGCAACAGAAGGAGACGAAAGGATGGCAGAGAAGAAGACGATGGCCGTCCCTGACTCCGTCGAGGCGATGAGGGAGGCATGCCCGGATTTGGTCAAACAAATTCAGGATGCGGCCTTTGCGTCTGGACGCGAGGAGGGAATTCAGGCCGAGCGTCAGCGCGCGACATCGATTCGGACGCTCGTGAAAGACCGCGAGCACCTCGAGTCGTTTGCGGCCGCGCTGGCCGACAGGGGGAGTTCGCCCGAAGA
>SLSB01000614.1 GCA_007130675.1 Candidatus Hydrogenedentota bacterium
AGGTAAATGCTTTCTAAGTAAGCTCTTACAATTGATCCAAGGGGTTGGTATGGAATATGCTCTCTTGAATTCGGTAATGTTATGCGAAGATGGTCTTAAGACGTAACGCACGAAATGCCGCATTCCGCGAGTGATAGCGAGGGAGAATCCTGGTGAGACAAACGGAGGCTGCGACAATGCGCGTGCCGCCGGGCACGACGGCCAAAAGAAGGAGAACCTTGAAATGAGACACGCAGCACTGTTGGCGATTCTGGGGATTGCCTTCGCTGCCACACCGGCGATGGCTATTCATATACCCTTAGAGCCGGATCATGAAGCCTACTACGAACCGCATCTGTACCAGATATACAACGCCCGCTACGGGACCACCTACGAGAGCAATGTGGACCTTGACGCAATGCGAATTGTCGACTGGCAGAGGTTTAACATTCCTGCGGGCCACGTCCTCGAAGTACGAGTGCTGGCCCGCTACACGTGGTTGGACACCCATTTCGGGTACTATACGCCAGCGAACGACCCGGCCGCCGATCCGGCGGACTATCATCAGCTCTTCCCAACGTTGAGCGGCTGGATGACGGACGAGTGGGGCGACCTCTCGGGAGCCAATTACACTGCCGTACTCGATTTGGACGGCTTTTTCGGCTTCTACCTGTTCCCGGGCGCGGGCGCCACGTGGCATTCGCAACAGGACCTCAACTGGCTCGGGCAAGACCACATGGTCGCGTATGGGGTCGAAGGGCGAGACGATGTGATGCTCCTCGCATGGGAAGACCTGCCGCTTCCGTTTGAGCAATATCTTGATGGGTATGACTTCGACCACCCGGTCATCCCCGAGAACGGCTATGACGCCGATTACAACGATCTGGTTTTGGAAATCCGCTACCGAGTCATCCCCGAGCCGGCCACGATGGTGTTGCTTGGCCTGGGTCTTGCCGGCGCGGCCGTGCGCCGCTTCTTCATCGTGTGACCAGACGACCAGCCAGGCGAACCGAGGTGTTCGGCTGACTGTTCTGACGTTTGTTTGACCTTGAATGGCAACGTTCGGATTGGCCTCCGACCGTTGCCATTTCTGTTGTCCGTTGGCATGTTCTCCGCAGCACCCGTCCGTACAATGCGCCAAAGTGTAGCTGCCTGGCCGCCACCCGTCCACCATCATCTTGACAAGCCCTTGTCATAGCGACAGAGACTTGTCACTCTTTCCAAGACCTTGCCCCAAGGCGCCCACGCGGCGTGTTCTTCGTAAGCCTAATTCTTCCAATGTGTTAGGGCCTTGCTCTTCCGCCTCGTCCGTCCCGGTTTTCCTTGGCACCGGCTTTGCGCTGCATTCCGCGCACTGCAACGCGAGCCCACTAAAGACAGGGAGACCTTGGGATGGAAAGAACAGCACACAGCAGCAACCTCTTCCGCTTCAGCAGCGTCCTTGCCTTTGGGTGGGTCATCTTATCCATGGCTGCGATGGCCGGCCCGACAAGCGCCGGCGACGCCGTGCTGGTTCGTGTCATCGCCGATGGACTTGTGGACAGCGACGGCGACGGCCTTCCCGATGTTGTCGAAATCGCTCTGGGCACCGACCCGCACAACCCGGACACATCTGGAGACGGCATCCTGGACGGCTGGAAAGTGTGGTATGGCCTTGACCCGCTCGATCCCAACGACGCATACGAAGACGCCAACGGCGACGGCCTGACAAACTTCCAGAAATACGAGTATGGGCTCAACCCTTACAGCTTCGACTCGGATAATGACCTGTTCTGGGATTATATCGAGATTGCACGCGGCACCGATGCTGCATCCCCCAGCTCATATCCGAAGTCTGGTGTGCGCCATGATGTGAACCACGATGGGGTTGTGAATGCCGCGGACGTGCAACTCGTGATCAACGGTCTGCTCGGAAAGCCGGTCCCGGTCCCTGTCAACGTCAGTGGCGTTGGGAATGTCAGTGCGATTGATGTTCAATTGGTGATCATCAGTGCGTTAGGGATGGATTCATGATATGTTTTATGTCAGCGCCACAGCTTATCATACGCGCGAACGTCAACAAACGGGGGTCCGCAAAATGAGCCGAAACCTTTGCTGTTTTCTTAACGGTAACCGGGCCGGGCGATGGGCAGGAAGATTCCTGGCGCTCGGGCTAGTGGTCGTGTGTCTCCCGGCTCTTGCCTTTGACGAAGGCGGCGTGCCGGCCGTTTCCAAGTCCACGGCGGAAGCCCTCAAGAGCTTCACCGGCGTGAATGGCAGTATTGTGGTGCCTGCGGCATCGGCCACCATATTCGACGAAACCCCTCCGATCATGGGAACGGCCGAGTCGCCCAATTATGTGCAGGCTTCGTCCATACCCGTCTCATACAGCGGGATGACCGACGCCGCCAGTGGTTTGAAACGCGTTACGTTGTGGGTGCGCTACGGCCAAGGCGGCTGGGCCAGCACCGGCCAGAGCCTCGATACCGAATCGGGCACCTTTACTTTCAACCCAAATGGCGTCGAGGGCACCTACCACTTTCATTTTCTTCTCGAGGATAGAGCAGGCAACCGCACCCCGGAACCGTCGGGAGATGGACTGACAAGCACCAAGGTCGAAGGCGCCGCCGATTACACGTTGTCCATGTCTGAGGACCTCGTGGGCCAGCCAGGTGCGACCATACCCTGCCCGGTCAATATTGGCGACACCCAGGGGCTCACCGACTATAACCTGACCGTTGCCTTTGATGCCGGGTTGCTCGAGGTCGACCGGGTTGCAGTAGGCAGCGAGACCGGGCGACTCGGCTGGAGCAGGCCGGCCGTGACCGTTGGCTCCGGCTCCGTGTCGCTGGCAGCTTCCGGACATGCCCTGCGGGGAGGGCAAGGCTCGATTGCGGTCATCTATTTTACGGTGAAAGAGGCCGAAAATGGTAACACCGCGCCCCTTTCGTTTGCTTCTGCTACGCTCAACGGCGGCGGGGCCACCGTCAACACTCGCGACGGTCTCTTCACACTCGACAACGAATCCTTTGTCTGGGGTGATGTCAACGGCGACGGCGATGTCGACAATGAGGACTCCACGATTGTTCTCAATCATCGCACGGGTTTGGCCAGGGGGAGGCAGAAGTCGGCGGATTCCGAGGCGGAAGAGGTCCGTTTCTTCCTCGCCGGCAACGTCGCCGGAGACGACCCGCCCCGTCTTGGTACGGTGGATGCGTCGCTGATTATGCGCCACACCGCCGGGGCGATCTCGAGATTTCCGGTTGATCGCCGCGGAACAGGGCGGGGTCCGCAGATCCCGACAGATGAAGCAGCCGTGAAAGCAGCCGTCTTCGAGGAATACGGCGACCCGACGGAAACACCGCGTTTGATCAGCATGCCTGGCGAAGTGACGCTCGAGCCGGGCGTGACCTTCCAAGTGCCGGTCAGCGTCGACATGGCCGACGGAATGCGCGGGTATTACTTCGAGCTCGTCTATGATTACCGCGCGCTCGAACTCGTGAACGTCAGCAGCGGTTCGCTCACCAAAGAATGGATCCTGCCGATCGTGAACCCGCTCACCGGAAAGATCAACGTCGTTGGTGCGCATACCGAACCTGCCTCCGGAGAAGGAACGCTGGCACTTCTCACTTTCCGGGCCTTGTCAGGCGTGACTCCCGGCGCAACAACGCGGCTGGGTTTCGAAGATGTCGAGCTGAATGACGGTCTTCTCGTCAGCCAGGTGTCAACCGGCATGGGTGAGCCTGTGATTACGGCAATCGAGCCCAGCACCGGGGCCGAAAGCGGCGGAACCGTTGTGCGTATCACGGGCGTCAACCTGGGCGATGTCTCGCGCGTGGTCTTCGGTGGCCTTGAATCGCCATGGGTGAACGCCGACCGGGCAGAAGGCGTTGTGTATGCCCTGACGCCCATTGGCGGCGGAACCGTCGATGTGACCGTCGAGAGTCCCGCGGGGGCAGGCACGCTCACGGAAGGTTTCAACTTCTTCATTCCGCAGGTCCATCTGACCTTGGCGCCCGAGCAGGCCGTCGAATCCGGCAACCGGTTCGATGTCCCCGTGTGGATTGTGGATCTTACCGGAGGCGAGGTCAGCACGGTGACCTTCGACCTGTGCTTCGATCCGCGGGTATTCACCCCGATCCGGACTGACGGCGCCCTTGTCACCGCGGAAGACTCGGCCCTGGCGGCCGGAAAATCCGTCACCGCGACCTTGGCAGCACCCGGACGCCTGCGGGTGACCGTGGATGGCGCGGCGGCGCAAGGCATCCCGAGCGGCTTGCTCGCGACCTGCCATCTCCTGGCGATCGCTGCCGAGGAAGAAGCGCAAACACTCATCTATATCACAGACACGGTGGCCGAAGGCCCGAATGCCAAGTCACTGCCTGCGTCGGCAAGCTTCATGCTCGAGTAGACCTGGCGGCCCACCGCGGGTTGAAGAAGGCGGGCGCGTTTCCCCAAATAAGGAAGCGCGCCCGTCGCTTATTCCACAACGAACCCTTCCTTTTCGAGCAAGGCCTTCAACTCGCTCTTGCGGGTCTTCTTTAATACCGCTACCCGGTCAAGCGGCACCGGATCTATATGCTTCGCGATGCGCTTTCGATGCTGGACGTCAGCCATGACGAGCGGGTCATCCGCCTCGATGACCTGCACCGTGCGCACACGGACCCGTTTCATGCTGCCGCGCCAGTCTTCGAGCGTCGTCAAGACATTGCGCGGCAAGGACCCGCCCTTGTTGTGGGCCAAGAGAAACTCGATAAATGCGCCGCTGCTGCGCCCCTGCTGGACCGCGCGCGTAAACGTGTCTTTGGTCAGGTGATATACCGCCATCTGGCTGGCACTGACCCGCTCGCAGAACTGATCCAGGGGCACGGTGAGCAACGGGTCGGCGGCGCGCGTGTCGACGACAATATCGAAATTGGGCTGTACCAGAAACTCGGATTTGTGCGGTGGAATCAGGCCACGCAGTGCCGTTGCGTCTCGTTGCTGCAGCACAAGCGCGCCAATCTCGGTGACGCGAAACACGCTTTCGCCGCGGCTTTCCGCGCGGTCGACCAGCCCCAGCCACAGCATTGTCTCCTCGAGGGCTCGGGCCAATCCCCGCCGCGCAGATGCCGAACCGCTCGGCGTCGTGTAGTGCCAATGGCCGCCCGCGCAACGAAGCACGGGCTCTTCTTCGTCTTCGTTTCTCCGGAGCGCCTCCGTGATGAACCCCATGAGGGGATACCAGGCCCCGACCTCAAGGTCATCGAGCAGCGAGCGCATCAGGCGCCCGGAGCCGGTCTCGCGCCCTCGCGCCAACAGCCATTCGCACACGCGCACATGGCGGGCTGCCCGGTCCATCGAAACAAGCTCTTCCACATTCGCGGCCCGCAGCTCGTTGTCCACGCGTGCAAGCCACCCCACCCCCTGCGCCGTCCAGAGACACGCGCCTAAAGACGGATCGCCTTCTTCGGGAACGATCTCGGACAACCGCCGCCGGTCTTCGCGAAACAGGTCGCCATCGCTGCGCAGTCGCGCCGGCCTGGCCCCGATGGTCGCGACCAGCCGCGCGATGCAATCGCTCAACGCCGCTCCGCGCGCGTCTATCTCGCCTGCCACCCCCTTCACGGGTTTCAAACCGCGCCCCGCGCCGGCGCGGGCTTCTGCATCCATACGCCATTGGCGCAGCTCGTTCAACAGGCTGACCGCGCGCAGGAGGCGGTCCTCCGCATCGAACCGAAACAACTCGAAAAGCGCAAAACCGCGGAACAGCTCCCAGAGGCCTTGCTCGATGTCGTATTCCGAGCCGCCGTGCGTGGCGCGAAGCTGTGCTACCGGCATGATACCCGTGTCGGATTGCCACACAATATCAAACAACTCGCGCGCCATACTCGAGAACCCGCGCCGGGCCACATACTCGACAACCGAGTCGGGATGCCGGTAATGCCGGGCCAACATCTCGTCGGCGGCGGTCTTCTTGCCCACCGGCGTCTCGATGCCCACCTGCTCCTCGAAACGCCGGAACCCATGTGAATCCAATGCCTTGATTCCCTGAACGAGTGAAGGCACATCCCCATGATTTTCGAGGGCCCGGCTCACCCGTTTGATGGCCTCGGGCGCCTCCGTCACCAGCTTGACCTTCGTGATGTCGGTGAAAAAGAGACGGTCGTGGATATCCACGAGGTACTCGATCTCTTCGATGGGCAAATCGAGTTTTTTGGCAAGAAACCGTGTGGTCAGACCCGATCGGCTGTTCTGCGCCAGTTCGCGCGCAACGTGAAACGCAGGGCGGCTCATGCCTTCCATGTCAATCACAAGGCTCGCCCGGTGCCGCATCAAAAACCCCCTGTTTTACAGGCATTTTTCACAAAAGAGAAAAGGAGCTAACAGTATAGTACACAAAAGCCATCTTGACAAGGGACGAATCGTCTCGACGAATCGTCTCGACCAAGATCGCCCACTATTCTCCCGCAGGTCTCTTTTCTTTCTCGCGGCGCAGGCTCTACAATGATTGCTCGTCCCACAAGAACAAAGTGGCGCAAACCAAACACGTGCAGCAGCTCATTTCTGAGACGCGGCATTAGAGTCCTGGAAGTTTCGGAAAGGCGAGGCAACGGCAATGGACTGGGCAGAACTCGCGGGCTGGGTAAGACGGGTGAAGGAATCCGATCTGCCCGCCCCGCCCATCGCGTTGTCTCCGGCAACGCGCATTCAGGATGTCAGCCGGTATCTTGCGGCGCTGCGCGATGAAGTCTCCAAGGGACCCGATACGGTGCGTGCCCGCACCGGCGCGCTCGAAGGCGAAATCCGCCTGCTGATGGAGATTGCCGGGAAACGCGCGGAGGAACCTCTCCCGGAAACGCCGGACCATGCGCAGGAGCTCTCGGTCACAGATGCCCAGCCAACCGAGCCTGAAGCGGCGCCTGCGGTATCTGCCGCTGAACCTGCGGCCGCGGACGATGGCCCGGTCATTGTAGCGTTCGATTTCGAGACCACGGGCTTGTATCCCCACGACAGCGACATCGTCGAGGTGGGCGGCGTCAAATTTACACCCACAGGCGAGGTTATTGGCCGGTTCGAGCGGTTTGCCGACCCCGGCTACCCGATTCCGCCCGACAGCACGGCGGTCTCGGGCATTACGACCGAGATGGTGGCGGGCGCCGACCCGCCGCTGGCGGTGCTCGAGGCCTTTATTGCCTGGGCGGGTTCCGACGCCATTTTCGCCGCGCACAACGCATCGTTTGACGCCGGATTCATCGAGGCCACCTACGCGAAAGCCCGGCGGCCATGCCCGCCCCTGAAAGTAGTCGACACACTCGAATGGGCGCGTTCGCTGGGGTTGAAAACACCCAATTACAAACTCGGCACCCTGCTGGCCCACTATCGCAAGAGCACCAAAGGCCTCCACCGCTCGATGGCCGATGCCCAGGGCGTGATGGAACTTGTGCTCGAGTTCGTGGCCGGACATCTCACCCCCATCGAGGAAGTCCTCCGCTGGGCACAACCGCTACCGCTCCCTCCAGCTCGGCGCAGGCGGCGCTAAGCACCGCGTCAGTCCCCTTGAACTGCCATTTTTGGGGTCGTAGCATGGGCATCTTGCCCATGATCTTCTGCCGCGTTCTATTGAGCAAAGCACGGCGTCAGTCCCCTTGAACTGCGGTCTCGGGTTCGGCTCGCTCAGGAGATCGTGCCGCAGCGAGGTGTCCCCAAACTCACGTAACACAAGTGTCTGGCAATTGTTTCTGGAATGACTCGGCATCCTTCTCCGAGTGCCGATGGCACGCCATAGCGTAGCCCCGGGTGGCCACCCGGGGAATTGGGTATACAAGCACGTCCAGTCCCGCAGGGACGGCATAAACGGGTCAGATTCTCAAAATAATGGGGGCGTACTTGGCATTATTCTGCCGTCCCTTCGGGACTCAGTCTTGTGAAAAAACGCAACTTCCCCGGGCTGCCACCCATAAGCGCTAACATAAGGAAGTTTGCCGGCTGGAAATGCCTCTTCTGGGCTCAACTGCCTCTCCAGCTCATGGTTCTAAGTGCCGTAGGCACGATAGAAAAAAGCCCCGGGTTTCAACCCGGGGTTCACGGCTCGCACCAAGCACATGAGTCCTGGCAGGGACGGCACAAGACCATCCAGTACGATCCGTATCTGATGAAAAATGTGGCGGCTCTGCCGTCCCTTCGGGACTCGGATTCTTGTGTGGATGCCCGTTCCCCGGGTTTCCACCCGGG
>SLSB01000532.1 GCA_007130675.1 Candidatus Hydrogenedentota bacterium
GCGGAGCGGCACGATCGAAAACAACGCCCCGGGGCGTGGGCGAACGCGGCTTGCGGTTACACTGGGCGACACCAACGGAGTGGGCCCCGAGATCCTGGCCAAAGTGCTCGCACGTCCCGACACTAACGAAGACGTCGAGCTGCTTGTGTTCGGCAGCGGGTCCATCTTGCACGAAGCGGCCGCCGCCATAGGCATCGAGCTGCGTCTGCGCGAGTGTGTTGAAATGCCCGCCCGCCATTGCCCCACCGAAGAAACACCGGTGCTTGACTGGGGCCATGCCGCGCCGCCATGGCGTCCCGGCACCCTCGATGCCGAGGCCAACCGTTGCGCGGTCGAGTGGCTCAAAAAAGCCATCGCATGCGCGCAAACCGGCGCAATCGACGGTATTGTGACATGCCCCATCAACAAAGAAGGCATTCATGCCGCCGGATACCGGTATATGGGCCATACCGAGATTCTCGCCGACCTCACCCACACATCCGCCTACCGAATGTCGCTGTTTGCGGGCCCGCTCCGCGTCGTGCATATCTCGTCTCATTGCCCGATGTCCGAGGCGGTACGGATGGTCAAACAAGACCGCGTAGCCGAATCCATACGTATTGGCCACGCCGCGCTGACGCGGTTGGGCCTTAACCGGCGACGCATCGCCGTGGCTGGGCTCAATCCTCACGCGGGCGAGACAGGTGTTCTGGGCACGGAAGAGCAGACCGAGATAACGCCCGCGATTGAGGCGTGCCGTGGGGAGGGAATTGACTGCACGGGCCCCTACCCTCCCGACACGGTGTTCAAACGTATGGCCGAGGGCGAATTCGACCTTGTCGTGGCCATGTATCATGACCAGGGCCACATCCCCGTCAAACTGATTGCCATGGACCAGGGAGTAAACGTAACCCTCGGGCTCCCCATCATCCGTACGTCAGTGGACCACGGCACCGCATACGACATCGCGGGAACCGGTAAGGCCCGCGAAGGCAGCCTGCGCGCGGCCATCCACCTTGCCGCCGCCTTGGCGGCCACAAAGGAGTCTCGCCATGCCCGCTGACTATCCTGCGCGAACGCTCGTTCTGACGCTGTGCTGTATACTTTTCGGTGCGTGCTTGGCTTCAGCCGCCGACTTCCAGCAACACAGGGTTTGGTTCCCTGTCGGGCCGAATCCTTCTGCCATCGCAGCCGCCGACTTGACGGGCAACGGCATACCGGAGATCGTCACCACCGACTCCGGCATGTTGACCGACCCGCGAAGCGAGCGGCCGGCCAACAATGAACTCTCCGTGCTCGCGGCCAATGAGCCGCTCAGGTACGAAAAACAGGTGCCGTTGATCACCGGATTCGGCCCCTATTGCATCGCCATCGCCAATATGGACGCCCTCCCCGCGCTTGACCTGATTGTAGGGAGTTTTCACACGGTCGAGCGGCGCGGCGAATCGGGCGATCTCGTGTTGTTCCGCAACATTGGCGACCTGCTCTTCGAACCCGTCGATTTTTCCGTGCCGGTCGAGCGTCTGCGGTATCTTCGCACCCGTGACGCCGACAACCAGCCGATTTTCACCAAGCCCGGCATTACCTCGCTGGTGGTGAACGACTTCGACGGCGATGGCTACCGCGACGTGATCGCCACCGGCTGGTCGAGCGATGTGCTGATCTATTTCCCGGGACACCCCACCACCTACCTGGGTGAACCGCGGTTTATCCGGGCGTCCGGAGGTCCGCGCCATATTCAGGCCGCCGATTTTGACGGCAACGGCATTCTGGACCTCGTGACGGTCATGTATGCAACAGGTGAGATCGTCTTGTGGAAAGGCGACGGCCAGGGGGACTTCGAGGAAGTTGACCGTTTTCTCAGCCGGGGCGCCCTGCCGCATAAGGTGCGGGTTGCTGATGTCAACGGGAGTGGCAAACTCGACCTGATTGTATCGGATTGCCACACCTACGACAGCGTGACCATCTATTACGGGACCGGCGGGTTCCGTTTTGACGTGAGTCAGGAGATCCGACTGGGCGAATCACGCAGTGTCCTCGAGCATGAGATTCGCGACATTCTGGTCGAGGACCTCAACGGCAACGGCCGGCCCGACATGGCACTGGCCTGTTTCGCCTCGAACCGCGTCTATGTGCTCACCAATACGTCTGAAAAGGGCGCAATGCCCCAGTCGTTTTCCAGAAGCGTGTTCACGTTCGAGTCAGGCGGCAAGATAGGTAAGCCCAGGGCGCTCTGTACGGGTGATTTCAACGGAAACGGCGTCAAAGACATCGCCGTGGCGCTGTGGAACGCCAATGCCGTGGCTTTGTTGCTCGGACGGTAGCGAGGGCGCCGGTTACCGGGAGGGGACCGTCCGTTGGGCTATGCGGATGCTCTTGAGCAGCAGTTTGGCCTGCGTCTTACCGAGCGGGCGATTACCGAAACGCGCCTCGTTGTAGATCTTCAACGCATCCGCCACCACGGGGCTCTCCGGCAGGCTCGCTCCACGCGCAGCTGAAACCAGCTCACCCGCGGTCTTGCGCTCGCAATCGATGCCGCGCCGTCTTAACACGCGCCGCATGCCCGAGAACAACAGCGCGGCCCTGCGCTGCCCATCGGTGAGCGTGCCCTGTTGCGCTCGCCTGCGGAACCACAAATACAGCGCAGTCCCGACAAGAACAAGCAGAAGACCGGGCAACGCCAAAAACGAAATAATGCCGGCGCCGTTCCGTGGAGCGGAGTTATCGTCGAGCCACCCTGAATAGGGCGAGAGTGTCCACGAAAAAATGCCCGCCCCGAAGTCTTTCAGCCATGTGAGCGTAAACCAGCCGCCTTCATAACCGATAATCCTTTGGTACCAGAACATACGCAGCCGCAATTGCAGCCGGGCTATGGCCATTTGCGCGCGGCCAAGCGGGGTCATGGCATCTTCTGTGCCCTGAGGCGACGGGTCAAACGTGACCCAGCCGTGATCCAGAAAATAGGCCTCGACCCAGAGGTGCGCCATATCGCGGCTGATGATGTAGGCCTTGTCCGCCTGGCTCCATTCGCCGCCGCGATAACCTGATACAACCCGTGTAGGAACGCCGATGCTGCGCAGCATCAGTGCCAGTGCACTCGCATAGAGCTGACAGTGCCCCCGGCGCTCTTCGAAGACAAACGCATCCACCGGCGAGTGGCGCGGCAGTTCGGGGGTATCGAGCGTATAGACAAAGCGGTCCGAGCCCAACCAGACCTCGAGCGCGCGGGCCTTATCGTAGAGATTGTCGTACCTTTCCGTAAGCTGCTGCGCCAGGCGCACGGTGCGTTCCTGCAGCGAGTGGCGCGTCAACAAAAAGTAATCTTGCCCGGACATCGACTGCCGGTAGTCCTGCCGCGCCTCGCGAAGACGCGACGCTGCGGGTATTTCGACCTCGGAGACTACCTCGTAGCTGATGCTGCTCGACCTTAACCGGTCGACTTGCACAAAATAACCGTCTTCCTCCCGATTCCAGCTTACGGTAGCCCCCTCGCATCGCACACGAAGCGGAGACGCCAAACACGGAAGCCCACCCCGCGGCACGTCATCGAGATAGATGATCTGGCGCACTTGTTGGCCACGCCCGGTCGGCTCGCGCGCTACAACGTTTGACTCGTTTGCGGGCAGCAGGTTCGGGCGCCGCCGTTCGTCGCGAATAGCGTAGGGCCCCCCGAGACGTTCCCAAACGCCCGCGGTAAACGTGTCCATCGTGCTGCTGGGCCAATACAGTTCCCCAGCATATTGTCCGTCAGGACTGTCCGGGAATTCGACCCGCATGACCGGACTGCGGTCGATCTCGATGAGACCACCGCGCCCCACCTCGACCGAATCGCCGAGGCCTGTGCGCTGCGCTGCCCCGGGCCCCAAAATGTTGGTGCGCCCGAACAGACCCGCCTCGACGCGGGGCATGCCAAAGAAAAGGGCTGCCGTAAGCAGGGCCGTAGCGAAGCAAACCGCGCCCACCGACCGAACGATGCCCCAATCCAGCAAACTGGCCGACGGCGACGTAGGCGCCGGCTCGCGATCCGACAGGCCAATGATGTCCGCCAGGCCGCCAGGCCCGACCTCTGCCGCCTCGGTCCGGATTTGCAACGAAAGTAACGCCCAGACCGCGCTCAGAAGAAAACACAGCATCGCGAGACCGATGACCGCCTCCGGGCCAAGCCCGCACGCCGCCACCAAGAGCAAGAAACACATCAGGAACAAATGAAAATAGTCTTTGCGCTCCTTCTGGTGCGCGAGCTTGTGTGCCATAATGTAGACAATCAAGGCAATCACTGCCGGCAACAATCCGAGACTTAATATCCAGAGCGGTAGCGTCACCGTCAGAAGCGCGGTGACCGCCGTCGTGCAGTAGCGGTACCATCCAAACATGCGGTCGAGAGACTCGCCCAGCGGCTGTAGCGCCAGCAACAACAATCCCAGCAACAGGATCTCCAGCCCCAGCATAGGAGCAGAGGCCAATGCCAGAAAACTCGACATAATCAGTGCAGCCGTGCTGAGCTTGAGAACTCTGTCGATGCTCTTACGCATGCACCACCTCTGCGGGGCGTATCACATGCGCGGTACCAATGCGCGCACCCCATTGCTCGGGGTCGGGCGATACGTAGATTTGAATCACCCGGCGCGTGTCCTCGAGCAAAGCGACACGGGAAAACGGATCGAGCATGGTCTCAGGTTCAGGCTCGAGGCGCGCCAGCGTATCGAGCAGCCGCGTTGCTTGTGCCTTGCCCTCCTCTTCGGGCAGATGGCTGCTTGCGGTGAGCAGTCCGACGCGGAACTGGCGTTGCAGCAGCGTCGTGCCCAGAGATGCCACCAGCTCGATGGCCTCCTCGAAATGTTCCTCGAAACCCGGCACGCCATGGCGCACGCGCGCATCCAAGACAAACAACACATAGCGCGAGGTTTCGTGAGCAAGGTCTTTTACCACCAGTTCGTCTTTGCGCGCACTGATGCGCCACGCGATGTGGCGCAGATCGTCACCGGGCACATATTCTCGAAGCCCGAAGAACTCGTCGCCCATGCCACGCGCCAGCCGCGGCACATCCCCCGAGCCCCGCGCCGCGTCCAAGGCGGCGGGGCGCACCGCCCGTACCCGCGGATACACCACCACCTCCCCATCATCATGAATACGCAGGCGTGTTTCGATCAGACCAAACGGAAACGTGGTCACCAGATCGACAGACGGCGGCGGGAATACGCCCCGACGGGGAAACAGCGTACTGATACGAACTACCCCGGCACGCCGAGCAGGCAGTTTCACCAGGTATCCCACCGACTCATCGGGAGCATCAGCCAGTTCGATGTGCAGCGAAATGGCAGGCAGAACCGGCTTGTGGTTCTCGACCCGCACGATGATCCCGACGCTTTCCCCGCGATGCACCGCCGTGGGAGCTTCACACACCACCGTCAGGCCCCGAAGATTGCGCGCCGAGAAAAACACCGACAACACAAGAAAACTGAACAGGCCGCCAACAAGTAGATACAGCAGATTCATACCGCTGTTCCATGCAGCCAGCAGCACCACCAAGGTCATCACCACGAACACCCGCCCCGCCTGGGGCAAGCGCCATGTTATGCCGCCGATTCGAAATCTCATAGGATTCACCGGGGGATCGGGGTGTTTTTCACCACATCGAAGACAGCGCGGGCACGCGCGCGCGCGGCTGCCGCAAGATTGCCTTCCCGTGAGCGCACCAGCACACGGTGCGACAAGGCCGGCACCGCCATCTGCTTGGCATCGTCCGGCGTGACGTAATCACGGCCGTTCACCAACGCATGGGCCTGACAGGCCTCGTAAAACGCCTGCGCCGCCCGGGGACTCGCCCCGAGCTGGATGTGCTCGTGCTGCCGGGTCCCTTGCACAATCGTGAGCATGTACTGGGCGACACTGTCGTCCACATGGATATCGCTGACCTGGTCCTGCAGGGCCACGATTTCGTCGCCGGTAAGCACCGGTTCGAGACGCGCCATCTCGGCACGCGGATCACGCCGCCGCATAATATGCAGTTCGTCCTTGCTTCCCGGATAACCCATTTCCACGCGCAGCATGAACCGGTCGAGCTGCGACTCAGGCAACGTGTAGGTGCCCTCATACTCGATGGGATTCTGCGTAGCAAGCACAATGAACGGGCTCGGAAGCGGGCGCGTCAGGCCGTCCACCGACACCTGAAACTCGCTCATCGCCTCGAGCAGCGCGCTCTGATTTTTCGGCGGGGTGCGGTTGATCTCGTCTGCCAGAACAACTCCAGCAAAGATGGGGCCCGGCCGAAACTCGAATTCCCGGCTTTTCGGGTTTAACACCGACACCCCGAGAATATCTGATGGCAGCATATCACTGGTAAACTGAATGCGGCTGAACTTGCAGTCAATCGAACGCGCCAGACCCTGTGCCAAGGTCGTCTTGCCGATCCCCGGTACGTCCTCGATCAGGATATGACCCCGCGCCAGCAAGCCCGTTACACATAATTTAACCGTTTCGCGTTTTCCGAAAATCACCCGCTCAACACCGCTGATCAGCGCGGTAATACGCTCCATAATATGCGGGTCAATTTGCCTAACGGGTGATTCATTCATTGCACGCCCGGGTTTTCTCTGAAATGCCCGTAATTGCGTCATTCTACTTTCTCCAGCTTCAAACTAACTCTCGCGGCTTGTCTCAGATAAAATGATGACACTGACGGTGTTGATGCCGCACTGGCTGGACCAGAAGACCTGCAATTACCGACCGTATTCTTTTTCATATTATAAGACACACCGCTAGACGGTTGCACATTTACGATGCTTACCTCAGGGGAAACGACCAAACAACCTTTTAGATTCCCGAAAACCTACGGTTTCTCCGACTTGTCATGGCGGCCCCGCAGCACCTCGAGCAGCGGCTTAATGTCGCGTGCCCCTTGGATGCTTACCCACACCGCCATGAGCGAGAACCCCGTCAGGGTAACGAGGAACACTGCCTTCCACAGCCATATCCAGAAGGTCATGCTTTCTCTCCATGTGTGCTTTTCGGCGGGGACGCGTCGGGAAAAAGAAGCGAGCCCACGACCATCACAACCACCGCGAAGGTCACGGTGACCAGGCCCACGCGGGCAGCCGTCAACTGCGCCAGAATCGCCTCGGCCCTTGCCGGGGCCAACCTGAACGGGGCCAGCATGGCGTATTGCACCGGCTCGAGGCCCAATACCGCCGCGCTCCCTGAGAAAAGCGAAAGAATCGCCCCCACCCTGCTGGCCCGTTTCCAATACAACCCGCAAACCAGGACCGAAAAGGCCCCGGTCGTGTAAATTGCGCCCGAAACCGTCATGAAATCCCACAGGTCCTGACTCAGGGGATAGGCATAACTGACAACAAAGATCAGCACCCCGATGACAAGAATCAACACACGCGAGATCCACACTTGCGCCCGCTGCGAAAGCCCCGGGATCAGGGGCGAAATGATGTCGTTCGTGATGACCGAGCTCCAGCACAGCAAGTAACTGTCGTGGGTGGACATAAACGCCGCAATCATCGCCGCAGTGAGAATGCCCAGCAGCCCCACTGGCAAAATGCGCCCGAGCATAATCGGCATTGCAAGCAGCGAATGCGATGCCCCCGCCTCGACACCCTCGGGGTAGAACACCGTTCTTAATGCGGGCGTTTGCACAATCAAAACAAAGGCGCATATCCCCCAGAAATAAGGCACGATGTTGCGCACCGCATACGACAGCGAAGACCACATAAACTGTTTGCGGACAACCTCTTCACTTTCGCATGCCAGCGCGCGGGCTACTGAAGTGGGCCACAGCGCGGCCGCACCCATACCCGCAAACCCCATCCAGATAATGTACTCGATGCCAAACCCCGGTGCCGTAAAGGGATTGAATCCATCTTCGCCCTGAAGCCTCTGAACCGTCTCGAAAATGTTGTTCCAACCGAGCTGGCCGATAGCGAGCATCGTCGCGATAATGAGACCAAAGGAAAGCACCACGAACTGGACGTAGTCCGTCAACACGACAGAGACCATACCCCCCAGAATCGTGTAGAAAAGCACCAGCCCGAGAAGCGTCAGCATGACCCAGACGAGCATGTTGCCTTGGGGATCCATGCCGGTGACGCCCACAATGAATTGCGCGCCGGCATTGAGAAACATTCCCATGTTGAGAATACCGCCCGCCGCAAGCATGATGCCGCC
>SLSB01000062.1 GCA_007130675.1 Candidatus Hydrogenedentota bacterium
GGGCTATACGGTTACATCGATTTCTCCGGAGAGTATGTCATCCCGCCGCAATACGGCCACGCCTATCCATTCTCAGAGGGCCTTGCCCGTGTGCGCATACGGCCCTGAACATGACCTCACGCGAAGTCTTGAGGCGCACGCGCGCGCAATATCGGCCGCGCAGGCAAGGCCACACGTGCAACGAAACCTGCCTGCGTCTCAACTGACTTCCTGAGGGAAAAAATGCTAGGATCTGCCGCATGCCTACATGTGTCGAAACAACGGACCTGACCAAATGTTACGGCAGCGTGGTTGCCGTGGGCGGGTTATCGCTCGAGATTGATACCGGTGAGGTGTTTGGACTGCTTGGTCCGAATGGCGCGGGCAAAAGCAGCACCCTGTACATGCTCACAGGGCTCGTGCGGCCCACCAGCGGCAGGGTGAGCATATTCGGCAAAGACCTGCGCCGAGGCTTTCTCGAGATTGCCGCACGGATGGGCGTGCTCGTCGAGCGACCGTCGTTTTACGGGCACATGACAGCGCGAGACAACCTCCTGCTGCTGGCACGCCTTTCCGGGCGTCAGGTGACGGTGGACCGTGCACTCGATCGCGTAGGAATGCTCTGGGCGGCCAACCAGAAAGCCGCCACCTTTTCACACGGGATGCGCCAGCGCCTCGGCCTGGCCCAGGCATTGCTCACCGAGCCCGAACTGCTCGTGTTGGACGAACCCACAAACGGGCTTGATGCCGAATCCACCCGCGACACGCTGAAACTGCTCCGGATGCTCGCCGAGGAAGCCAAGGTCACCATTATCGTCTCGAGCAACCTGCTGCACGAGGTCGAGGCATTGTGCGACCGGGTCGCCATCATGAACCGGGGCCGCCTGCTGGCCTGCGAACGCACCGATAAGCTGCTTTCGTACAACCCCAAACAGGTTGAAGTGCTTGTCGAATCGCCGGAATCCGCCACCAGACGCCTGATGGAACAGCCGTGGATCGCCTCGGTGCAACTGCACCATGGAAAGATAACTGTCCAACTGGGCGAGGGGAACGTCCATCAACTGACCTCGTTTCTCATCAGCGGTGGCTACATTGTGTCGGGAATCATTCCCCAACGGCGGTCGCTGCAGGATTTCTTCTTGAAAGTGCTTGAACGATGATGCGCAGAATGTGGAACGCGTACCTCGTGGAACTGCACAAAGCGGTGCGCATGCGCATCACCTGCATGGGCCCGCTGCTGGTGTTGGCAGCGGTGTGTTCCACGATGCTGCAGATCCCCCTGCAAAAGGACGGCGTGAGCGACTACCGGTTCATCGCCGCGGCGACAACCATCTCGATTGACATGCTGGGCCTCTTGCTCATCGTCATCTTCTGTGCCGGGCTGATATCGTCCGAGTTGGGCCGGGGAACGGTGCGGACGGTCCTGGTCAGGCCCTTGCGGCGCATCGAGTTCTTGTTGGCCAAACTCTTGCTGGGCATCACCTTCGCTTGGTCCCTGCTGCTTCTCGCAGGTGCGGCAAGCTGGAGCCTCGCACTGCTGTTGGGCGACGTGCATGGAGTCGAGTTCGGGGGCGAGCTCCTCTACAGCAGCGCCGAAATGGCCGTTACGTATCTGTTGGCAGCCGGCATAAGCGCGGTTCTGCTGTCGTCGGTCGTCGCCTACGCCCTGCTGTTTTCTGCCGCGACACGCAGTCCGGCAACCGCAATCGGCTGGGCTGTAGGACTCTGGCTCCTCCTGGGCATTGTGAAATACCCGCTGGGGATTGACGCTTTCATGTTTTCGACGTACCTCGCCAGCCCGTGGGAAGTCTTCGCAAACCGCTCCGATGGCCTTGTCGTCGCCTGGATGCCCGGCGCCGCATACTGGGTGCTGGTCTCTTTGATATCGAGCGCGGTGTTCGTGGTGGGCGCGGCTGCCATCTTCCAGCGGCGGAGTCTCCACGCATGATAGCCGTGCTCGCAGGGCTGGTCTGTGGCGCGCTTGTGTTTGTCGAGCAAGACATCCCCGGGCTCCGTGTGGGCCGCGCCGAACCCTTCTCAGGCAGCCGCTGGCGCAATTTCCGGCAGGCCGATATGAACGGCAATGGAAAAACCGACCTGATCCTGCCAGATTCCGTGGCATTTCAGCACAGGGAAGGCTTCCCGCCGGAACACCGCCATTCCTTACCGGATTTGGGTGAGATGCCGGCGTGCGATATCTGGAACGCGACGCTCTATTTTCGCATTTCCTCGGGGCTGGTCTGCGTGCGCTGGAGCGACGACGGCTGGGAGATAACGGACGAACACCCGCTCGAGTGGCCAGATGCAGACCCGATATCGAGCCAGCCCGGCGAGATACCGAGCCACGGTGAACCCGCAGTGTATTTCGAGCGATTTCTGTACGATCTGAACGCCTCCGGCACGCCCGAGATCATCGTGGCTGGCGAGGACGGTCTCCACGTGTTTGCCGACGCGGGCGACGGCTATGCCCCTGCCGGGCTGCTCGATATTCTGCCGCCGCTGCAGCTTGTTGCCAGCGATGCCTCTCCGTTCTGGCCGCCGGGCGCCCGCCGCATCCCTTCCCTCGAGATGCAGTTGTCATGCCGACTGTTTATTGCGCAGAACAAAGCGGTCACCATCGAGTCCGACTACCTTCCCGATGGGCATGCCCGGCACCGCATTCGCCACTACCTGCTCGAACAAGACGACGACGGCCGCTGGACCGCCGCGCTTGTTGAGCTGCGGGAAACCCCGGTAATGGACGCCGATCTGCGCGCATGCAGGCTCAACGACAATGGCCTCATCGATTTTGCCGGCGGCCGCTGGCATTTTGCGCCGGGCGCTCTCCTTCAAGCACCGGTCTTTGAAACGCGCGTCTCGACCGACGGTGGCCACACCTTCCAGTCCGTCCGCAGTGTGTCATTTCGACCAAGCTGTTCCTTTACCGATTTCAATGGGAATGGGCGTCTCGATATGGTGACCGAATCCTCGGGGCTGTTCGCGGGCGGGGTGCGTGAAATGGTGAGCCGATTAACCAGCGCGCGCACCGTCGAGCATAGCGTCCGCATTCATCTCCAGGATTCGACGGGCCGTTTCCCCCAACAGCCGGACATCACCGGCGCCTTCCGCATCGACCTGGAACAAGCGCCCGTGCGCGGGGGCGAGCGCTTCCGCCGGTATCAGGCCTCCGAGTTGTTCGACATCACCGGCGATTTCGACGGCGACGGGATCCGCGATGTGGTCGTTCAAGAAGACGCGCGCACGCTCCGCGTGTATCGAGGCACATCTGACGGCTTCGATAAGCGTCCGCTCATGACCGCCAGAATGGAACCCCACTGGCGCTTTGCCGTCGATGACGTCGACGGAGACGGACGAAGCGACATCGTGTTCCGGTGGATGGATCCCGCCAGCACGGACGGTTTCGAGCAGAGCCGGGTTTTGTTGACGCGCGAGAGAATGCCATGAACACAATGCTCGCACTTGCCATGCTCGCCACGCACATCGGCGTATTCGACGTGGTCCCCATCCCCCTCGGGCAGCCAGGCGCACGGGTCTTTCTCGTCGCCACCAGCCCGGGGGACACCGCGGATGTGGCGGTGCTGACGGAAAACATCCTGAGCATTTACGAAACCCGCGAGGGCCAACCCCGTTTCTCGGTGGCATTGCCCGAAGACACGTCCGTCTTTGATATCGTGGACATAAGTGACAACGGCGCGACCGAGATTGTGGCCGTTCAAGGCCGCAGGGTGCTCGTCATCCATCTGGATAGGCAGCCCCCCCTTTCCCGCGAACTTTTTCAACTCGATGCCCCCCTTAAGCACACGAGCGGCTACCCGCTCCCGCATACGCTCGCCGTTCAACGCGACGGCGAGTGGCTGTTGGCCCTCCCCCAGAAATCCGCACTCGAATTGCGAACACTCGACGGGGAAGTGGTGGACAGCCTCCCCCCTGGCGACATCAGAAGGAGCCCGATGCCTTTTGACAGGCCATTCATTGCCCGAACCGTGGATCCGCCGGTCGTGGCCCCACCGGGGACCATCGAAATGCATGTCGATCAGGTCGTCGTGCATGATGCACCGCATACGGGCGGCCCGGCCCGCGAAACCCCCGAAACACATCATCGCGGAAGCCTTATCCCGCTGCACGGCGCCCAAGAGGACAACTACCAGCGGTGGCCGTGGTTTCCTTTGCTGGCCGCCGGCGGCACCGAACAGCGGGTCCTCTACAGGTTGACCGAACCCGACTACGAGGATACGCTGATCCGCATTCAGCAACCGGAACCCACACCGACACCCGACGGAGAGAGCGGCGTGCGCGTCACCCCCCCCAGGCGCTATCGCGGCAGCCTGCTGCCCCCATGGCAGACCCTGCCGGATTTCAATGCGGACGGCTATACGGATGTGCTCTTGTGGGTTGCGCCGTCCCCGGGAAGGTCGGTCGAGGCGCTCACGCGCGCCTTGGCATCTCAGGCATGGCCGCTCGAACTTCGCATGCACCTTTTTGACCCCGACAGAAACCGTTACGACCCCCGCAATGCCGGCATCATCAGGACGCGCGTACCCATCGGATGGTTTTTGCATCCCGAGCGGGGCAGTCCCCTTCGCTTGTTGGTAAAAGGCGATTTCACCGGGGACGGACACACCGGTGTGGCGTTTGCGACCAATGAGAACGAATACAGTGCCTGGCTCTATGACGACGGCTTCCCCGCCAGACCATCGTTCCACCATAGGTTTCCCGAGCCAATCAACTCGGTGGAAACCCGCGGTGACCTGGACGGCAGCGGCAGAACCGGAATTCTGCTGCGCGGCACCCAGAATGTATACGTGCTGAACCCCGCGGAAAAGGATTAGGGGCCGCTCGATCCGCGAAACGCCTGCAATTGCTCCTCGATTTCCCTTGCTGCGGCATCCGCCTGCTGGCGCTTTCCCGACTGACGCAGTATATGCACGAGATTCAGCCCTGCTTGCCGGTACACGTCCTCGGCTCGAGCACCCAAGGTGTCCGCGGCACGGGCGGCGTGCCCCATGATGCTCCGATAGGCCCGCTCGGCCGCCTCGACATCGCCCCGCTCGCGCTGCATGGCCGCGTGCATAAGCGCCGCGCGAAATTTCCCGGCGGTGGCAGGACCTTCGCCCGAGGCAATCCGTCCCGCCAGCTCGAGGGCCTCATCCGCCCTGTCCGTGCGCCGCAGTATCTCGACCTGCACACAGCTCGCTTCGTCGCGTTCGCCTGTATCTTCAGCATACTCGAGCGCTTGCAAGACAGCGGATTCCGCGCGCGCGATGTCTGGCGGCTCCATGGCAAGCAAAAGGTCTGCTTTCGCCGTGTACAAGCGCGCCGCTTCGGCCATGGTGTCGAGCGAACGCAAGAGTTCCTTGATACGTTCCACGCCGGTCCGCGGTTCGAACGCGTGCCGCGCCTCAAGAACTGCCCGGTCGACCGGACCAAGCTCCTCGGGCGCCGGAGCTGGCGAAAGGCTGGGCGTACGCACATCGTCTCGCGGCGGAGCAGGCGCGAATTCAGGCGGTTCGTCGGTTCGTACCCCTTCGTCTGAAGGTCCGGTGTCAATGTCGGTCTCGGTGAACAGCGGCCGCGCGCCATCCAACTGACTTCCGGGCGCTGCGCGAAACGGCGCGGTCCTGACCTGCTGCAAGACCCCCCCAGACAGCACAAGAATGAGCACGCCGACCAACGTACCCCCGATAAACACGGCCAAGAAAAGCTTCTGTGCCTTGTCCATGGCCTATCACAATAGCACTACCCGCCGCGCCTGTCACCTTTGCACCGCCAGATATGCGTGCCCCCGGATACCGTGGGTGATAAGAGATGCCCCATCGGCTTATCCCGGCGTGTTTTCGCCGGGCGGACTTTCGGGCTCGATGTCCTGCCATTCGAGGGTCAGCCCCGATCGCCGCCTGGTCTCAGGCAAGGTAGCATAAACCCTTCTGGTTGTCTGGTCGCAGATATGCGGGCTTAGACACCCAAGAGGTGAGATAAGGGCAGACGCCGGAGGCTGAAGAAATGGGGTGGTCCGGTCCCTTCCGGAGCGCCAAAGGCGCGGAAATATGCCAGCCCAGGACAACGCCCTGGGACCGGATTTCCCCGAAAAAGTCCGGGCTGAAAGCCCAGCACAACGCTGGACGCTGTCCCCTCCGCTGTGAGGCAGGTCTGCCGACCTTTCCAGCAGTATCCGAGAGGGCTCTATTCCGCTCTGGTTCCCCATGATATGGGTCGCGCCTTCAGCGCTAAGAGGTGGGGGTGAGAACCGTTGATCCCGGGGCGGCGTCACGCGCATGCGCGTTCCTTGCCCCGGGCTAGTATATTGCCGCGCCGTTGGCGCTGAAATCCGACAACCAGAGCGCACGAGTGGATTGACTCCAACTTCACCAGTGCTTAGCCGACGCTTTGGGTCCCGGGCAGTTTTGGGTCCCGGGCCTTGTCTAACATGCTGTAATGGGCTATGGTACGGCTCTTGAATTCCATTGCGCGTAAACAGGGGAACGTATATGCGCGGCTCACTTGCCTTTGATGTGCTCTCCGAGGGGGATATTGCGCGGCTGCATGAGGCCACCGAGACCCTCCTCGAATCTACCGGTTTCCGGGTGACACACCCCGTTCTGCGTGAGAGAGCCCGGGCCGGGGGGGCGAAGGTCGAGGATGCGGCCGAGCGAGTGCGGATTCCCCGCGAATTGTTGCGCGAGCTGCTGGCTCAAGCGCCGGAATCGTTTTCGATCGCGTGGCAAAACGGCCGAGAGATGGTCTGTGGCGCCGGCGAGCCGTATTGCGTGGCAATTGTAACCGACCCGTGGATCGTCGATTATGCGCGGCAGGAGCCGCGCCGTCCGGTGCTCTCGGACTTGCGCAACCACACGGTCATCGCGCAGAAACTCGAGTGCGTGGCCGCCGCAAGCCGGATGGATTTCCCGGTGGCGGACATCGAGGGCCCGCATTCGAGCCTGCGCGCGCTCGAGGAACACCTGCTCCATTTCGGCAAGCACTACTACGTGTTCGTGGCGTCGTGGGAGAGCTTCGGGCAATGGCTCGATATCGGCCAAATCCTGGCCGATGGGCGGGACTTGCGTGGCAGCCGCCTGATGACGGTCGCGGTGGCGGTCATATCGCCGCTGACGCTGGCCGGCATGAACGGCGACCTGCTTCTGCAGGCGTGCGAGTTCGATTTTCCCGTCTTGCCGACGATTTGCCCGATGGCGGGCTCGACCGCGCCCTATTCGCTCGCGGGGACGCTCCTCGAGGGCAACGCCGAAAACGTCTTCATGGCGGCTCTTGCGCAGATTGTGAAACCCGGCCAACCTTTTCTGTATTCGTTTGGCCCGTCGGTCACGGACCTGCGCACCGGCCACGACTTGTATTACACGCTCGACAAGGTCTTGTGGAAAGCCGCGGGGGTGCAGCTTGCGAAGTCCTACGGATTGCCGTGTTCGGCCGAATGCGGTGGAACGCTCACGCACCGCTATGATCCACAGTGCGGCGCCGAGGGGATACTGTTTATGGCGGCGGCCCGCGCTTCGGGCGCGAATGTGCTGTCGGGCATCGGTTCGTGCCACAATGCCAACGGCATGTCGGCCGAGATGATGGTGATCCACGAGGCCTGGTTGCGTGCTTCCGAGCACCTGATGCGGGGCATTCCGATGGATGAACCCGATCTGGCCCTCGAACGGTTGATGGCGGCGGGCCCCGGAGCCCACTTCCTGACCGATGAGCTGACGCTGTCGCGGATGGGCGGGGACGAGTTCTTCCAGCACGAGCTGTTTGATTTCGGCGGGGGATATAATGAATCGTCGGCGATGCTCGAACGCGCCCATGCCAAAGTGGGCGAATTGACAGAGGCATGCGAATCGCCTCTGCCGGAGCATGTGCAAGAGAATTTGAGGCGGCATTTTCACGGCGAATACAAGAAACTCGGCGTATAGGGTTGGCATATCAGGAGGTATCATCGCGGTGTTTGCAGGACTAGGCGGCAAGGAACTCAAGCTGGCCATGCTGGGCATGGTCGACGGAAACGGCCACCCGTATTCGTGGAGCGCCATGTTCAACGGGTTCGACACCGAGGAAATGGCCAAGTGCCCGTTTCCGGTGATTCCCGAATACCTGGCCAAAGAGCCCGAAGAGAATCTGAGCATCCCCGGCGCGCGGGTGACCCATGTGTGGACCGATGACCCCGCGGA
>SLSB01000232.1 GCA_007130675.1 Candidatus Hydrogenedentota bacterium
CAGATTGCCATGATGTGGCGCGGCGCCGCGGGTATTGGTCCGGCGTTTGCCTACAGTGTTTTGCTCATGGTTCTGGTCGCGACGACGTTTCTGCTCTCGAGGCGGTTCACCTCGCGCTTGTTCTGAGGGCTTGCCTCCCGATAATGAGATTTGGGAAAGGAGTTCTGCCGCAAATCGAGCTCTTCTGCTCAAAGGAATCGCTGCCATGGCCGCAGCCACCTATTCTGTCTGCGCCGCGGGTGGGACTTGGGCCGAAGCAGCCGCTGCCTGCCGTGAGACGGAACAAGAACTTCTGGACGACTGGGATGCACTTACCAGCGAACACTGAAGTTTCGGTCAGTGAAGCGCTTTGAGGTCTGGCACGTCAATTTGGACCCGACCGTTGGCACTGAGATATGCAAGACCCGCCCGGCAATCATTGTTTCTCCCGATGACCTGAACAAGCATCTGCGCACGGTCGTTGTGGTGCAGCTGACGACGGGACGCGCCTATCCTTTCCGGCTTCCCATGCGTGTCCAAGACAAACCCGGGATTGCGGCCATCGACCAGATGCGTACCGTAGACAAAACGTCGAATGATGAACCACATTGATACTCTGAATGCCGCGACCGCCAGTGCCCTGCTGGATGCGCTGGCGCAGATGTCTGCGCCCTGAACCGGGTACCAGACAGAATTGATCGAATGCTGGGCCACGTGCTGCGCGGAGTGGTCATGGCATGCAAGTGCAGCCGGTTTGACACTCCGGGCGCGTCCGCCCTACAATAGCCATTCACCGGGTGTGAGACCGGTGACTCAAACACAGTACGACACCGCGTGGAAGGTGTTTTACGCAGGGGTCTTCGGGAATACCCTTGGGCAGACGCACCCGGTCCGGGTGCTCTCATCGAATGCGCAAGAAGCTCTCGATGGGGAGAGCGAAGCGGAGGAGTTACCATGACGTCTTTGGCAGATTTGGATATCAGCAAACCGTTCGTGGCCACGGTGGTCAGTAATGAGCGTATTACACCTGATTCCTCGGAAGAGGACATCCGGAACATCGTGATCGAACTCGATCAGGAGGACTTCACGTACAACGTCGGAGACAGCATTGCTTTACTGGTCCCCGGTCCCCACGAGTTCGGCAAGGAGTACCATGTCCGGCTGTATACCATTGCCGGTGGTGAGAAGACAGAGGACGGAAAGCCCCTTTTGACACTCTGCGTGAAGCGCTGCTTCTACATCGACGAATACAGCGGCGAAAAGTATGAGGGGAAGGCCTCGAACTACTTCTGCGACCGCGTTCCGGGCGACAAACTCACCATGGCCGGCCCGTTCAAAGGCGCCTTCCGAATTCCCGAGGACGAAGACACCAACATGCTCATGGTGGGCTTGGGAACCGGAATCGCCCCGTTCCGCGCATTCGTTCGGCATATCTACGACGAACGCGGCGGTTGGAAGGGCAAGGTTCGGCTGTTCTTCGGCGCCAAGACCGGCCTCGAAATGATCTACATGAACGATAAACAGGACGATTTCGCCAACTATTACGACGAAAAGACGTTCAAAGCCTTCGAGGCGGTCAGTCCTCGCCCCGCCCTGGATGCCCCTATCGCCCTTGACCAAAGCATCGAGCAGAATGCCCAGGAAGTGTGGGACATGGTCCGCGACCCGGATACTTACGTGTACGTGGCCGGTCATGAGCAGGTTGGCGAACTGCTCGACCAAGCCATGGCCAAGATTGCGGGCTCTGAAGAGAAGTGGCAGCAGCGCAAGGCCGAACTCAAAGCCGGCAAGCGCTGGATGGAATTGATGTATTAGCCTGACCGGGCAAAGAGCGCGTTTTTGGGCGCCCCGTGCCGCGGGGCGCCCACGTTTTTTCGTCATGCCCCTATGCGGGCATTTCCTCTTATCAGCCAGCGCCCCCCGGAGGTTGCGGCCGTCGAAGCCGGGAAGCGCCGGGCACGAAGTGAATGGTCATCCACCGAGTTTGAAGTTGCGGATGAGTTTCTTCAGGGCAAATGCGCAACACACGAACACCACAGCGCACACGAAAGCGGTGAGCCATTCGTGGAACAGCAGCTTGCCCACACCCACCAGTACGGAGACCATAAGAAGACTTGCAACGAGCCAGCCTGCCGTCGCATGCCAGAGCTTCTCATCGAGCGGGGCGACACCGGTCTCGAGGGCCAGTCGTTTCCATCCGGGGCCGCCGATGCGCATTTTCCGGTAGAACGCCACGGTTTGCTCGCTGGGACGCCGCGAGGTCAGCAAGGTCACGGTCACCCAGATGGGGGTCGCGATGCCCATGGTAATCAGGAGGCGCACCGCGAAGAGCCGCTGCTCGTCGGTGTCGGGCAACAGCCATAAGGCCAGCAGGTTGCCTACGATAAGCGAAGTCACAATGGCGCAGATTTCGGACCATGGATTTACGCGCCACCAGTACCACCGGGCAATCATAACCGGCCCGATGCCGCCCAGGAACAGGCCGAGGTATTCGTATGCAGCCAGTATCTGGGTAAGGCGCAGGGTCACCGACAATGCGACCAGGGTCAGCAAAAACATGGCGATGCGCGAGACGTTGACATAGTGGTGCGGCTTCGCGTTCGGGTTGATGTACGGCTGGTACAAGTCATTGATGAGATACGACGAGCCCCAGTTCAGATGGGTATCGATCGTGCTCATGAACGCAGCCAGCATCGAGGCGACAATCACGCCTTTCATGCCCACGGGCATGAATCGGCCTATCATCTCGGGATAGCTTGTTTCGGGGTCGGCAAGCTGTGGGAAATAATAGATCGAGCAGATGCCCACCACGATCCAGGGCCATGGCCGCACAAGGTAGTGGCAGATGTTGTACCAGAGAAAGGCGAGAAAGGAGTCGTGCTCGCTCTTGGTCGAGAGCAGCCGTTGGACCCCGTACCCGCTGCCCGGTGCGCCCGACCACCACGCAACGAAGATAAATGTCAGGAACGTGAACGTCCGCAAGTCAAACTGCCTCAGGTCAGGGGCAAATCGGAGTACGACTTCGTCGAACCCCGGTGCGGCTTCGAGATGCGCGTACAGTCCGTCTCCTCGGGAGATGTCAACGTAGACAAGCACGGCCAGGACAATTGACCCGAGCATGGCCAGTCCAAACTGGATCAAGTCGGTGTATACCACGCCGTAAAGACCTGAAAGGGCAGCGTAAAAGACCGCGCTTGCACCGAGCAGGCACAGCAGAAGACCCGTCGAGGTGACGGGGCCAATCAACGGCAGCATGGCCATGGGTTCATCACTGAGACCCAGCACGACCGAGAACACTTTGGCCATTGCCAGCGTCACGGATGCCATGACGATGCAGTTGATGAAAACACCGTCAAAGAACACCTTGAAGATACGGAGCACATGGTTGGCTGGGGTGTGTTCGTAGCGTTTCATCAGGAATTCGATATCGGTCAGGATTTCGCTGCGCCGCCAAAGGCGCGCAAAAAAGAACACGGTCGCCATCTGACCGAAAATGCCCGACCACCAGAACCAGTTCTGGTAAATGCCGATATCCCGCGACATACCCGCCACGAATACCGGTGTATCGGCCGAAAATGTTGTCGCCACGATCGACGTGCCCGCGATGAACCACCCCAAGCTTCGATCCGCCAGAAAGAACCCCTCTTTGCCGGCATCGGCCCTCTTCTTGAAGGCAACGCCTATGCACAACGCAGCTACCACGTAGAATCCGACGATTACCCAATCAAACGGTGCCAATGGTTCCCCCTCCATGTTGCGGTGATATTGCGCTCAGTTTCGGGGATTATGCACATTTTGCTTGGCAAATTCGAGACTTCGACTTGCCGGGGAAATTGTAGGACCGGCGCCCTCGCCGGGCGTGCTCAACCGGCTCTCGCTGGTTGCGGCTTTGGGAACGCCCTAATCTTACGGGAGGAGTGCGAATACCAGACCGCGAAATGCGGCTGCGGACTCGGGCGATCTTTCGAGGTGTTTGCTTAGCGTGGGCGCCAGCCGGTAATAGAGTTCGATAAAGCGTTTGCCCAGTGGGGTCTGGGCGAGGCCGGCGTCGCGAAAGAAGCGAAGCTGGCCCAAAACTTCGGGTTGATCCTTGAAGGCCACCTCGGCGGGACAAGGGCGCCTGCCGGGATCATCGGGGTCGGGCTTCTCGGTGCCGGTCAAAAATCCTTGCGCCTGGGGAAAGAAGAAGCGAAACGCGGCGAACCGGTCGGTATTGAAGGCACTCGGGCCACAGCTGTGCAGCGGTCCGTAACTAAGAGTGCCAATGATCAGGTATCCGTCAGAATCGAGGAGCAGCCCTAGACCGGAGGAACCGGGTTCGGTAACTCCCTCGCTCCATAGGACCTCGATCTGGTTGCGATAACCGCCTCCTGAAACGTTGCTCGCCAGAATATCCCCATAGGAAATGCGCATGTGGGACGCTCTCGGGTGGTGGATGCCCGTGATAGCCTCCCCTGCGGAGACAGGGCGCGTAGTCCAGCCGGCGTAGAAACGGCCGTATATTCCACCGGGCACTCCATCGAGTTCCATGAGCGTCATATCGAGATCGCCGTTGGTGGTGAGCACCAGCGCTCCACTGCTGCGAGGCAAACTGCTCAACGCCGGAGGATTATTCACCCCGCAGGACGTTGCCCGGAAGTCCCAGATAACGTCGACATTGTTGGCCGAAACGCCGCCGGGCACGCAGTGGTTGGCCGTGAGGACGTAGGGCTCGTTTTCCGGCGTGTCGGGATTGTTGATTAGCGTGCTGGTGCACAGACCTTGGTCGCCAAAGGTGCCGGGCACGACCAGCATGCCCACGCCCGAGGCAATGTCGAGTACTGCGGGATTGTCTTCACATGCGATGTTGATGTTGCAGGCGAGTTGTTTGAGAAACTCGTCAAATCCCCGGTAGAAGTGCGCGATAGTGGTCAGCCGGACGGATGGGGGCGCGTCACTTCGCGTTCTTACCAACACCATGGCCCATTCGCCCTCGGTGGTGGGCAGCCAATACCCGTCTTCATGGGCATCGGCGGCCGTATAAGGCCCGAATGCGCGGGGCAGCACTGGATCGATGACGAAGAGTTCGGCATCTGTGCCGAGTTCTGACAAGTCCGTCTGCAACCGAAGCGCGTGAGCATCCATCGATGAGATGATCGCGCGGTGCGCATACCTATCCTCTTCCGCGAGGGGCGGTCCAAACAGCTCGGCGCCGCTCAACTCGACCGCAAAGCCTTCAGCAATTTGCAGCATCTTGTTTTCAAACGACGGGCGGTTCTTGAGTGCCTCGTTCAGGCCGGCAAACATGGTGAACTCGGTGGTTCTGGCAGGAGCTCGCAGATAGCGCGCCACGTCATGCTGGGCGATCGGTGTATTCCAGGCATTTTGAAGGGCCTTCTGTGGAATCGGTTCCTGGTATGCGCCCGGAGCAGAGATTTCTGCCAAGGCACTCAGCATGAGGGCAAAGGTGAACGTGAACAGCGAAAGTGACCTAAACATTCGAGCTACTCCGGTTTGTTCTTCATGTATTATACACAACACATTGTAATTCCATTTGATTGCAGGATCGTTGCTCTCGTTTGCTGAAGGAAACGGTTCAGACCGTTCGTTACAGTGAAGCACGATGTCTCCGGGCGACGGACGAACATGCCCATAACAAGAGCGAATGGGTTATGATAGGTCACATGTCATCGCACAAGGCCAATATGCTGGTGGTGCTGGGACCAACGGCCTCGGGGAAGACCGCCCTCGGGGTTCGGCTGGCAAATGTCCTTGGAGGCGAGATCATCTCGGCGGATTCGCGGCAGGTCTACCGGGGGCTCGACATCGGTTCGGGCAAAGACCTTGCGGAATACACCATCGACGGGCGCGCCATTCCCTATCATCTCATCGATGTGGTCGACTTGTCGCACGAGTTCAGCGTGTTCGAGTACCAGCAGAGGTGTTTTGCCGCGTTCGAGGAGATTGCCGGCCGCGGCGCTTTGCCGGTCATGGTGGGCGGCACGGGGCTGTATATCGAGGCGGTCTTGAAAGGTTACCGCATGGTCGAGGCCCCCGAGAATCCTGCGCTGCGCGAGATGTTGGCATCACTGGACCACGAAGCTCTGGCCGTGCGGCTGAAGGCTCTCAAGCCCGATTTGCACAACACCACTGACCTTACCGACAGAAACCGCTTGATTCGGGCCATCGAAATCGCCGAATACTCGAGGGACCACCCGCCCGCGCCCGCCCCGGATATTCGCGCGCTAGTCCTGGGTACACGCTGGGACCGCCGCCTGTTGCGAAGACGAATCGGCGAACGGTTACGCCAGCGGCTCGATGCCGGGATGATCGAGGAAGTCGAAGGGCTCCGTGCGCAGGGTGTATCGTGGGAAAAGCTGCATTTTCTCGGTCTCGAGTACCGCTACATCGCGGAGTTTCTCGAGGGGCGCATCCAAACCCGCGACGAGCTTTACCAGGAACTTCGGACCGCGATATGCCAGTTTGCGAAACGCCAGGAAACCTGGTTTCGCCGCATGGAACGCAACGGATTGACCATTCACTGGGTAGACCGTGCCGTGCCGGAAATCGCGTTGCAGCTTATTGCGTCCCACCAAGGGAATGCGTTGCCCCATAAGTGATTTTGGCTGGTGATGCTGTTTGTGCGTCAAACCCCGGTGTCTGAAGCCTGCCCGCGATAGTCTTCCTTTGTTGCATTCTCGGGCAAAATTGGGCAATTATACGGATGAAGAAAGACAGATCGGTTTTTCTGGGCGCTTTTTGAAGGAGCTTGCCACCTGCAGAAGAGGAGATGTGCGATATGAGCATGAGCCGCAGAAAGTTTCTCGGCAGCACCGCTTCGGCGGTCATTGTTGCCGGCACCATGGCAAAAGGTCGGGTATTTGGCGCTAACGAGCGCGTCAATGTCTGCGTAATGGGCATTCACGGCCGCGGGCAAAGCAACATCCGTGGCTTTTCGGCCCTTGACCAGGCACAGGTCGCCGGGTTGTGCGAGGTCGACACCACCTTGTTTGACGGCCGCATCGAGAGCCATTTCACTCGCAACGATCTGCCCATCCCGAAGACGTACACGGACATCCGTGAGGCGCTCGATGATGACGATATCGACGCTATCGCGACCGCGACGCCCAATCACTGGCATGCGCTGGCGACGATCTGGGCGTGTCAGGCGGGCAAAGACATGTTCGTCGAGAAGCCCATGACCCACAACATCTGGGAGGGCCCCAAGGTCGTCGAGGCCGCGCAAAAATACAACACCATCGTGCAGCATGGTGTGCAGCTTC
The DNA here is from genome assembly GCA_007130675.1 of Candidatus Hydrogenedentota bacterium. Classification (GTDB taxonomy): domain Bacteria; phylum Hydrogenedentota; class Hydrogenedentia; order Hydrogenedentales; family SLHB01; genus UBA2224. The sequence goes on from SLSB01000232.1 coordinate 7,242, forward strand.
GCAGCAACCCCGGTTTCCAGGAAGGCATCCAGTTGCTCAAGGACGGGTTCATTGGCGAGGTCTACATGGCCCGTTGCACGTGCTACAAGTGGCGGCCCGACATCGGCAAGGGCGTGCCGGGCACCCCGCCCGAAACCCTGCGCTGGGACCTCTGGCAGGGCCCGGCCCAAGAGCGGCCTTTCATGGTGCGCGCCGACAACCCGAACCAGGGCGTTTTCGTGCCCTACTACTGGCATTGGGCCTGGGATTATGGCAACGGCGACATCGGCAATCAGGGCGTGCACCAGCTCGATGCCGCGCGATGGGGGCTCGGCGTAGACACACCTTACCGCGTCACGTCCATGGGCGGCATGTTCCTGTGGGATGACGCCAAAGAGGTCTACAACGTCTCGTCGTCGTCGTTCATGTTCAAGGGCGAAGACGGTAAAGACAAGATCATGACGCTCGAGGTCAGGCCGTGGTACTCGAACGATGAAATGGGCGGCAGAGACTTCGGCGTTATCTTCTACGGGTCGGAAGGCGTGATGACGTTTCCGAGTTACAGGGGCTATGTAGCCTTCAAGTGCGAGGAATTCGGCGAGCGCAACATGGAAGAGGCCCAAAGGCGCATGGATGGCACCGATCTCAACCATTACCAGAATTTCATCGACTGCGTGATCAGCCGCGACGCCAGCCAGTTGACCTGTCCGCCTATCGAGGGCCATTACTCGTCAGCGCTGTCGCACTATGCGCTCACCGGCGCGCGCATCAACCGCGTGCTCGAGATCGACGACCAGACCGGCGAAATCACCAACATTGACTGGTCGGATATTCCCGGACTCACCGAAGAAGAGGCTACGTTGTATCTCAAGCGCGAGTATCGCGAAGGGTTTGACATCCCTGAAGAAGTGTAGTCTCTCTGTA
>SLSB01000213.1 GCA_007130675.1 Candidatus Hydrogenedentota bacterium
AGTCTTATGCGGCGAATATGAGCGGAAAACCCGGCGCCATGACTGCGTACGCGCTGGCCGAATTGTGCTACCAGACACTGCTCGAGGACGGTGTTGCCGCGAAATCCGCGTGTGAAGTGCATGCGGTCACTCCCGCGCTCGAACGGATTGTCGAGGCGAACACGTTGCTGAGCGGAATTGGTTTCGAGAGCGGCGGCCTGGCGGCATGCCACGCCGTTCACAACGGACTTGCCACGCTCAAACAGACAAAAGGTGCAACGCACGGAGACAAAGTCGCAATCGGTGTTTTGACCCAGTTGATGCTCACCGGGGAGCCACACGAAATCATCGACCAGGCGTATTCCTTCTGTGAGATGGTCGGCCTCCCAACGACGCTGGCTGAGATAGGTCTCGAGCTGGTCTCGGATGATGACCTGATGCGAGTTGCCGAAAGAACCGCATCGGAAGACGATACGGCACACAATCTGGCAAGGCCCGTTACGCGCCGGGATGTGTTCGCGGCACTGAAGGCTGCCGACGCAGAAGGAAGGCGGCGGAAACTCGTGCTTGCCGAATAGGTCTGCGTTCACGCGTGCGGCGTGTCCGCGGCACGCTGCGTAAGTGCGTGAGACTGCGTGCCCTATTCCTCGGTGGGAGTCTCGCCCGGTGCGTCCGCGCCCGGTTCCTGCTCACCCTCGTGCTCTTCGGCAATGATGTCGCTGAACCGCTGGTAGAGGACCGCAGCGGGCAGGAGCAAGAGGCCGACCGCGATAAACGAGAGAATGCGGTAAAGAGGCTCGACTGCCGAGAGATCAACGAGCCAGACTTTGGCGATGGTTATTGCGAAGAAGACAATCCCGAGCAGCCGTTGCGTGCGGCTGCGCAATACCATCCCGATAACAATCAGCGCGAACGCCTGAAGGCCCCACGCCGAGGAAATGAAGCTCATCGCCATTTTTTCCGATACCAGCTCGGTGCGTTCGGCCCAGTACCAGAGTTCGAACGCGGCCAACATGGCAAAGAGCACATGCCCGGTAGTGGTGGCGAGGTCACTCCAATGGATTTGGCCGAGCTTTCGAAGCAGATGCGCGCCCAGCCACAGCGACAAGGGCAGGGCAAGACGGGCGAGAAACGTGGTGTTGAGAATCAAATAGGTCTCCGGCACTTGGTATCTGTGCAGAGACAGCACAAAGACGAGCACGCTCACGGCATAGGCGCCGATGAGCAAGGGGGGCCATGACCGCAAGCGTTTGAGAAAGATGACGGTGGCCGTCGCCAGGCCAATGACCGACCAGAGCACGACCAGCGAGCCGGATAGATGGTTGTATGTGTGCGCGACCGAACGGACTTCCCAGAAGGTCCACACTTCGAGGTTCAACAAGACAACGCCCAGCAGATAGCTGGCAAGCACGAGCGCGCTGGTGAGTTGTCTCGCGGAGAGCTGGAACGCTGTGCTTTCAACGTCTTCGGTTCTGGAACGAAAGACGAGAGATGCCGCCGCGGCGACCGAGCCCACAAGCATCAGGCGCGTCACGAACGAGACGTTGAGGAACATCCAGGGTTCGACGAGCCGGTAGTGAACCAGGCTCAGAAACCAGAAGACCAGCGCGACGCCATAGGTGACGAGCGCGACCATCAGCCAGGCATGAAGCCGTTTGTGCCAAAGAAACGCGATGACTGCGAAGGGAACGGCCGCCCACAACACCGCAAGGGAACTGTGCTGGTAAGCGCGGTAGTTTTCGTACCCGCGTGTGCTCCAGAACAGAGCCGTCTCAGCGGTCAGCAGAAGGCATGCGAGCGCAAGGCCCGCCACGCCCACGAATCCAATGGCCGGAACCTTCCATGGCCGTCCCTCTTCGGTCCACCGGTTCAGGATCAGCGCGATGACCGCCCCGGCGGCGATGACACAGGCCCAGGACCCGAAGGCTGTGTTGAACACGGGGATGAACCTTTCGGTATGCAAGGGCAGGGTAAGCAACAGCGCGCTCGCGCCGAGGGTCCACGCAACGATGCCGCCGCCCACTGCGAGATCGTGGCGGTATCGGTTGCCCAGATACACAAATATTACGCCCTGCGCCGCCCAGGCAATCTGGTAGGTGTAGAGCCGCAGCAGGATGGGCATGGCCAGAACCGACAAACCCATCGCGACGGCCAGGAGCACGGCCTGCGCGGCGCTATCGCCAGGGACGCGTTTCCGCATCGCCAGAAAGACGAGGAACACAAGAGCGGCTTGCCCGAGCACGATGCCGCCGAGGAGATGGCGGTGCGGGGGATACAGCACACGGTAGTAGCAGAAGAACCAGAAGGCCGCGTTAAGAGCGGCCACGATGAGGTCTTCGGGGCGGGATTTGACTTGCCGGACAAGCGACGGGAGCGACGATGAACCCAGAAACAGGAGATAGAATGCCGAGGCGTACACCGTCGCGGGAACCGTCATGTCGGGCTCGTCGGGATGCCGGAAGAACCGGACGTACCAGACGCTGTAAAGCAGAGCCGTGCCGGCAAGGCACAGGGCATCCAGGAATCGCCAGCGTTTGAACCAGGCTGCGCCCGCGGCGACAAGATCGAGCAGGATAATATAGCCGAACAGGATGTGCGGCCGGTTCTCGCCGGTCGAGATAAACACGGGGCTGAGAAACCCGCCGATGACCCCCAGCACGGCAATCGAGGGAGCGTCTTGCAGCACGGCCAGCGTTATCGCCAGTGCCGTAACGCAGCATGCAAGAATGAAGGACGCGGTTTGTCCCGTAAGCCCGTAGATTTCAAATGAAAAATACACGCAGACATAGAAGACCGCGATCCCGAGCCCGGTAAACCCCTGCGAAATGACCGGCCAGCTTCGTTTGCGGAACCGCTCGCCGAGCGCCAGCGCTATGCCGCCGCCCGCCACGGCAATGGCAAGCCGGATACGTTCGTCGATGATTCCCAGGTCGTACAGGTGCTTCAGAAAAAGCGCGACACCGACCACGAGCGTGATGACGCCCGCCCAGAGCAGCCCTTTCGTGCCCGCGAGCATCTCCCACGAGAGATTCTCGGTAAGATCGCGCACTTTCTCCTCCAACCTGGCGTTGAACGGGGAAGCTGCTGTTGTTGGCTCAGTAGAAAGCCTCGGCGTGCTGCCGGTCACCGTGGCCGGCTGTCTTTCCTCGACCGGACGCGGCGCGTCCACGCGTTTTGGAACCGGAGGCGGGGTCTGCGGAAAGGTTACTTTCTCGGGCTCCTCTTCTGGGGGCGATTTTGGCCGGGGCGGCGGCTGTTCGGCGCTCATCTGGTCAAGCCGCCGGGTCATGGCCTTGAGTTCAGTTTTCTGCCATCTGAGCTCAGCTTCGAGCCACGCGATGCGCCGCAGAATACCGCCAATCCGTATAAAGGCCACGATCCCGCACACGATTCCGGCAAGAAGTGCAGCCAAGGCCAATATCAGAACAAGAACGATGGCTTCCATCATGCCCCCCAGGACAAGCCCGCCGGCTCACAAAGCGGCCCGCAAGCCTCGGTCGATTCTTCGGGCGGACAGTCATCGAATCGCACCGTTAGCATATAACGGGGCCGCGTTGTGGTTAACGGAATTCCGTCCACCAAAGAACCAACGAAAGGCGAAACCCACAAAGGATTTCCGCCGGAAAATCAAGAAACATGTCGTTGGGGGACTATCGGGCAGTCTTCTGCCTGGCGGCGGTTTTCTTCTTGGCGGGCGGCTTCTTTTTGGCAGCCGTCTTTTTCTTGGGTGCTGCCTTGGGCATACTGGCGTAGAAAAACTTCCCCGCTTCCAGGATGTTCCCCAGATTGCGCTTGCTCTCGTCGTCCGTGGGAACTCCGAGCGTCCCGACTTTGTTAAGAAACGCTTCCCAGTCCGCGTGGTCCCAGTTGCCCTTCTGTTTCGCAATAAACTGCCCGGCGAGTTCGAGTAGCTTTTCCACGGGCTCCTTCGCTGCAGCCATGGCTATCTCCTTCCCAAATCGTCTGAGTCTTCGTTAACGGGTCACCTTCCGACGGGTAGCAGTGTATCACAGAAGCAAGGCGGGAGAAAGAGCGATTTTTTCAGCACGACGCAGCGCGCGGCAAGATGCCGCGTCTACGTTGCCCGAAAACACAATTGCCCGCGCTGCGTAGCCGCGGCATCTTGCCGCGTTGTTGGATTTCGCTGGTGTACCGGGTTCCGGCAGTGTTCAGCGGCCGCCAAACACCGTGACCCGGGCGGATACTGCAAGGCTGACGTTTGCGTTAAAGTAGATGGTCTCTTCTTCGAATTCGACATCAAGACCCTGAATTTCGACGCGCAGGACCGGGGAGCCGTCGCCTTCAAAGGCGTCATTTGCTCGGACGAGCTCGAGGAAATCTACCGTATCTTCTGGATTGAGAACGATTTCCGTGCCAAAACCCGAAGCGGAACTCGCTCTCCCAAGCAGCACCTCATTGCCGCCGTCGGCCGGAACGTAATATACGGCCAATCCGGAAACGACGCCGAAATCGCCCTGTGTAGCAGTGAGTGTGGTCTTGTTGAGCCTGATTCGGGTGAGGCTGACAAACTGGGACACGTCAAAACCGCCCGCAGCCTCTCGCATCAGCTCCTGGAGTTCGGCCTCGCTGGGCAGATCGCTGAAAGGAATGTCTTCCTCGTCTGTCTCCCCGTCCAAAGCGCTGATAGCAGCTGCGTTCAGTTGTTCGCCCTGAATCGCGGGAAACTCGAACGTAAAGGGTCCTATTTCAAAGCCTCGATTGCTGCATCCGACCGCTATAAGTGCAACACAGACAATGCACACGACCATACCCAAACCCGTCGCTACTGCAGTTTTCATACTTGTGCGAATCATTCTTTCCCTCCCGAAGGTTACGCCACAACTACGGCCCACTCTTGGTACCGCCGAGGCTGATTATTGTTACGACGGCACGCAAAACCCGCATCTAATCTCAATAAAACATAAGATGCCGGCGCTTGTCAAGTGCGCAGCCGATGAAGGGATTGTTTTTGCTTACAGCGCCTCGTGTGATATTATCCCGTTTGGAAGATTCAACGCTCTTCAAGCGTTTCTACTTGCGATGTGGCGAATCCAGATGCTCAATTATTTCTCTATAGAAAGGCACTGCGTGAGATGAAAATGCATTCAGCGAGGCAGTACGCTTTGTTGGCAGGCGTGGCCTTTTTCGCCCTTGTGGGTGTGCCCGTGATGAGCTGGTGGGCTATCGCCTCGCCAGGCGACCTCGAGTTGTTGCGCCCCTACGCGGAGAAATACAACTACGAGCGGCTGATCGAGACGCTCGAGGCTCGAGGGCCCGCGCCAGACACGTTTTCGTTCGCGGTTTTCGGCGACACGCGCAACGTTGTCTTCGTGGCGTCGAAGATTTATGAAAAGACCGCGCAGCTTGACCCGGTCATGGCGTTCCACACCGGCGACCTGATCCGGGGCGGTACCGTGGACGAATACCTCGAGTTTTATCTGCCCCTGCTCGAAATCACCGATCCCATCCCCGTGTTTCCCGTACCGGGAAACCACGAACGGGGCGCCCGCCGCGATTTTGCGGCCTACCACGCAATCTGGGGCAGCGATCGCTTTTCGTTCGACTATGGCCCCTGCCGCTTTGTGGGCTTCAATGCCAGCGAAGTCGTGCGCGTGACCCAGAGCGAGTTGCGGTTTCTCGACAGGGAACTGAGCAAACCCGGCGCGGAATACAAGTTCGTGTTCTTTCATATTCCGCCGAAGTATTTCGAAAAGGCCATCATCGGCGATGACAGCCGCGGATTTGCCTGGAATTCGCGGAGGCTCCATGAGATCTTCGTCAGAAACGGTGTAACCGAGGTGTTTATGGGGCACATTCATGGTTATGCCTCGACGGACATTGACGGTGTGCGCTACACGCTTACAGCAGGGGCCGGCGCCCCGCTGAGCACGCGGTTGCCCGAGGAGGGCCAGATCTACCACCTGCTGATGATGGAGGTGTCGCCCGAGGGCCTCTCGCAGGAGTTGTTCCATCTCGAGCCGGGCTCCCTTGAATGGTCTCGACGTACCGTGTACTGAGTGATCGCGTTGCTCCGCACAAAGCTGCTGCCCGGGGACAGCCCACCACTGCTATCTGAAGCCACAGCGCGTGCATCAGCCGCAACATGGCTGCCTGAGTCGGTGAGAAACGCGGAGTAGGGGTAGGGTGGTGCCATTGACGAAAGTTGCGGCGACACGTGAGACGGGTGGGCGACCGCGACTACTGGCGACAAGCAAAAGCGCGCAACACCCTCTTGCAGCGATGTTGCGCGCGAAAACCCATGGCCTACCCGGAGGGACTCGAACCCCCAACCTCCTGGTCCGTAGCCAGGCACTCTATCCAATTGAGCTACGGGTAGGCATTCGTATTGAGCGCACGAAAGACTAGCATACGCCACCGGCGCATTGCAAATCGCCCTTTTGCGTTGTTCTCGATGGAGCGGTATAATCCGCACTTTGATATCCGCAGGCGGCGGGCGCAACGCGCCGCGCAATGAGGGACTCAACCGTGATTATCGTGATGGCTTCCCGCAAACGGGAGGATATTGACCGCGTGATCGAGCGCATTCAGGAATTCGGTTATCAGGCGCATCTGATCGAGGGCGTCGAGCGCACCGTCATTGGTGCGGTGGGCGACGAACGGGGCAAAGACCGCCTCCAGTCACTTGAATCTTTGCCGGGTGTTGAGAGCGTGGTGCGCATTCTCAAGCCGTTCAAGCTGGCTGGGCGCGAACTCCGCTCCGAGGACAGCGTGTATCAGGTTGGAAACGCACAGATCGGCGGCCCTCGGTTCTGTGTCATGGCTGGGCCGTGCTCGGTTGAGTCGCGCGAGCAAATTTTCGAGGCGGCGCGGTGTGTGAAGGAGGCTGGCGCGTCGGTGTTGCGCGGCGGCGCGTTCAAACCGCGCACCTCGCCTTACAGTTTCCAGGGCCTCGAGGAGGAGGGTCTGCGTTTTCTGCACGATGCCAGCCGTGAGGCCGATATGCCGTTTATCACCGAAGTGATGAATCCTGAGCAGGTGCGGGTCGTCGAAGAATACGCCGACATTCTGCAGATTGGCGCGCGCAATATGCAGAACTACGGTCTGTTGAAGGCCGTAGGCAAGGCGGGCAAACCCGTGTTTCTCAAGCGCGGCATGATGTCTACCATCAACGAACTGCTGATGTCGGCCGAATACATCATGTCCGAGGGCAACAACCAGGTGATTCTGTGCGAGCGCGGCATCCGCACCTTCGAGACCGAGACACGCAACACTCTCGACATCAGCGCGGTACCGGTGTTGAAGAAATACAGCCATCTGCCCGTGTTCGTGGACCCAAGCCACGCTACCGGGCACTGGCATCTCGTGGCGCCGATGGCCCGCGCGGCCGTGGCGGCTGGCGCCGACGGTCTCATGATCGAGGTGCATCCCCGGCCGGCGGAGGCATTTTCCGATGGCGCGCAGTCGCTCAAACCCACAAAGTTCAAGAAAGTAATGGCTGAGTTGCAGCCTTTTCTTGCCGCGATGGGTAAAACGCTTTAAAGCCGAAGTAGACGCATAATGGCAGAAAAAGAAATCCAGGAAATCGAGGGCACAGACGAACATGGGGACGTCACCCCCGAGCCTGTCGATGTCGGCGGTGCGGACGAAATGGGCGACCTCGAGCCTGTCGAGCAGTTGGGGCGCGCTGAAACGCGCGCGGTGCTGCACGCGCTTTTGTTTGTCTCGGACAAACCAACCAGCGTGGACCGTCTGGCCGAGGCGCTGGGTGGGGTGGACTATGATGTGGTGCGGAATCTGCTTGCGGAGTTGCGCGACGAACTCGAGTCGCAGGATGCCCCCTATGTGTTGCGCGAGATTGCGGGGGGCTATCAACTGACCACGCGCAGCGAGTTTGCGCCGTACATTCGGCGCATGTTCGAGATCAAGAAGCGTAACCGGCTCTCGAAAGCGGCTCTCGAAACCTTGGCCATTATTGCTTATAAACAGCCGTGTACGCGGGCCGATGTCGAGAGCATTCGGGGGGTCAGCGTTTCGCACGCATTCGAGATTCTGCGTGAAAAACGGCTTATCAAGGTGGCGGGCGTGGCCGAGACCGTTGGCCGCCCGAAGATCTATCGCACCACCGATGAGTTCCTGGCCCACTTCGGCATCAAGAGCGTCAAAGAACTCCCGAGCATCGAA
>SLSB01000366.1 GCA_007130675.1 Candidatus Hydrogenedentota bacterium
CCAGGAATGGGTGTAGAAGGTCGAGCCTTTCACGGCGATCACGTTGTAGCGCATGGTGGGGATGCCTTCGATCTCCCACATGTAGATGAACGGCAGGCCGGTCCAGGCCCAGTACCGGGCGTGTTCGAGATGGGCGGGGTCGCCCGTGAGCCGGTAGGCTTCGCAATAGGCCCGAACGGCATAGGCAGCGGCCAGAATATCGGGCTGATACATCGGGCACTCCCACATCTGCGCTCCTCGGGGGACAACATACTGCTCGCTCTGCTTGATCGCTTCGAGCGCTTGCGCGGCCAACACGGGGTCGCCCGTCAATCGAGCCGCGCGCAGGGTGTGCATTGCGGGCGCGGCCGCCTGCCCGAGGGTATGATCGCCGGGAGTTCCCAGCTCACGATGATTCTCGGAAACGGGCTGCCACACCCAGAGCCCATCCTCGCGCGCACCGAGTTGGCCAAACGCATCTTGTTTCAACCCCTTGAGAGATTCGGGCAAATAGCCGTAAGCGAAGGGAAACTCGGCACGCACAATATGGCAGCCCATCGAGGTCCAGAGGTTCCGTGGGCCAAGCTCGTCGAGCGCGCGTTGCACCACGAGGTCAATCCTGCGTTCGATCTCGGCGGCCACGTTGGGCGCCACCCCCGAGCCGAGGTCGAGCAACAGCGGCACGGCATGGCCCACGGCCGGCTGGCTCTGCCATCCGTGGCAGTGGCTCCACCCGGGCGGGTCCTCATGCCAGACAGCCTCGAAGTAGGCTTCGCGGCTCAGCGCCTTCTGCTCTTCCCAATCGCGCGGCGGCGTGCCCGGGCCGGGCAGCCCGAAGAGGTCAAACCAGTGCTGCATCGCCTGAAGAACGAACCCGCCCGCATACGGCCCGTTCACCATGCTGTCGGCGGGATAACGGCTCTGATGATCAAGCGCGAGCCAGGCCTCGAGTTGCATTCGCTGGCCTCGTTTCAGCGGGAAGGGGGTTTCATCCGCTTCATACGTATTTTCGCGCACGAATTTGCCGACGGATGGCGCAAACAGCGACATGTGCGTGTATCCCATATCCGATCCGTTTCCGGGCGAGTTGAAACGCGCGGCGGGATGCTTGAACCCCGAGGTCCATTCCTTGTTGGCGTCCCAGAGCAAGGCGACAAGCGCCTCGTCGCCTTGAACGGCCATCAGGGGGGTGGTGATCTTGTGCGGCGCGGGTACGCGACGGTCGTGCAACGGCGGGGCCAAATCACGCCTGGAAGACGACTCTTCGCCCCGTTCGAGATACTCGAGGCCGGGGAACAGGGCCATATCCTTGTCAGCGCCAAACGCACGATCACCGGCAAGCACCTGTGGCATCGAAAACGCGGCGATCTCGGCGTCTTCGGGGGCGATGGTTTCAACCGCGATACGAATGCGCGGACTGTCAGCCTCGGCATAGGCGATGAGCAGGATGGGCCACTCTTTGCCTCGCGCGCTCTCGGCGGTGCCATACACGCACAGCCACGTCGAGCGCAGCGGATGTATGTTGCTGATGCGCAGCTCGAGTTCTTCGAGGGTGCCGTCGTCGTGCCGCAGCGCCAACCGCGCCAGTGGATACAGCGATGCCACGCGGCGCCAGTCTTCTCCATCCCACACCTCGCCCGCGGCGTAGGCATGGCCCGCATCGTCCACGACAAACCACAAACGCGACCACGCGTTTCCGACCATCGCTCGAATATCGCCATTTCCTTCGACGATGACGGTGGGTTCTTCGTTGCGCGGGTATTCCGGCGTTGGCTCCTGGCCGAATACGTGGAAATCGAGCGGTTGGCCGGCATCGAGCTGCCAGTCTCCGGGGTTGTTTGCCACAAGCTCCTGCCAGGCTGCGGTTGCGCTTTCGCCAGGCTCGAGCGCGGGCAGCACCACCTCTTCCAAAGCTCGTGGACCCAAGGCGATCAGATCGCCTCCGTCTCGGGCAAGGAGCCTTCGGGTGCCCCCGCCCGGATATGTTCCTCTGCCCACATTCTTGATGCGCTGGATAATGTGGAAAGGCCTTCCAGCCGTCACCAGCGGCGAACTCAGCCGGGTCGACACGATTTCCAGATGAGGGCGGTACAGCCCGAATATTACGCGAGTTATGGTGGCGGACCCGCTTTCTACCTCGAGCTCCGGCGATGAAAGCTCGCTGGATGCGAGTGGAATCGCATAGGTTCCCGCCTCGAACGGCGCAGTGATGCGGTGCGGCCCCATGCTCAGCATGACTTTGCTGGGCTCGGCGCATTCGAGTTCGACAATGGCAAGGCCCGCGGCCTCGCGGGGCAGCTTTTCGATATCTTTCGCTGGCGCCATCCGCACAAGAAGCGGCTCGCCAAACACGGCCCAGTCGTAACTCGTATTCCCGAGTATCGCGTTGGTATGGAACGCCACGGTGATGTCTTGACCTGCCCATGGCGCCATGTTGACGGCCCGCGGTTGCCATCCATGCTCCGCGACGCTCTCCTCGAGCACAACCTGCCCGTTAACCGCCACCGAAAACCGCACGCCGTTGGGCGCATGCGGCTCGGCGTCCCAGTCGAATCCATCACGCAACCCGAGGTGGAGCACCAGAAAGCAGACCTCATCGTCGTCAAGCACAGGCACGTACACCTCATCAAACGCCAGCACAGCGTCTCCGGCCCCTTTCGGGTGGAGAAACATCCCCGGCATGGATACGCCCCCGGATGTCTCGCGGATAGTTGCCGAGGATGCCAGGGCATTGGTGACGGACGCTTCGCCGTAATCGGCCACGAAATCGTTGAGTACCGCGATTCCCCCCGGAAACCGCAACTGTCCTACCGCGGGCAGGGCAAAACAAACCAGCGCGGCAGTAAAAAAACACGCCATAGGAAACGGCAACAGGTGACGTTTTCGCATAACTCTTTCTCTACATTTTGACCCGCTTTACCGCGGGAGGCCGTTGAGTTTTCAGTTGGCAGGCCGGCCATACGGCATCACCAGGAGCGCTCCCATGGCTGCTATCGCCACTGAAACGGTTTGGGTAGCAGGAATCAGCGCGATGCCGGGAATACCTTGGGCCAGACCCAGGCAATCAGCTCCGAAAAGGGCCGCTACAAGAAGAATCATGTTCATCCCCAATGCAGACATGGGGCATTCCCAATTTGATCCGACTCAACCTGTCATTTTCCGGCGCTTTACCAGACTTTTCTCGAATTTCCCGCAGTATAAATTGCCCGTTCGGTCATATCAATCCAGCACGAGCCGTCTGGGTTCCCGGCACAAGACCCTCGAATAGGCAGCGCAGGCGCCCTCGCCGGTCAAAATGCAGGCGAGACGTCTGCGCTACCGGGATGTCGTAGGACCGGCGCCCTCACCGGCCAGAATACAGGCGAGATGCCTGCGCTACCGAATGGGTCGGTTTGTTGCCTCTGGAATCGCACAGCGCGCGTCGATAGAATAGGCGCGAGGGACAACCTTTCCGCAATTACCCGAACAAGGAGCCGGTAGCGCGCGTGGACGCTGAGAAACGTATCGAGGAACTCGAGGATCAGGTTTCCCGTCTGAGGCACGAGTTGCGGGCGGTGGAGGCGGCCTCTGCCTCGGAATCCCCCCGCCCTGAACCCTCTCCGGCGCGTTCCCAGCGCTCTATCACTCCGGCTGTTTCCGATAACGACGATATGGGTGTGTGGACCGTGTGGCTGAGCAGGCTGGCGGTCGTTTTTGTGACGGTCGCGATAATCCTTGCGGCGGAACGGGGCGCGGCCTCAGCGGCATTCGAGCCGCGCAGTATGGCTGTGGTTGCCTACGGTCTGGCTGCGTTGGGACTCTTCATCGGCAGCGTTTTTCCCGATCGGCGCAGTTTCTTTGCGAATGTTATGTTGGGCGCGGGCAGCGCGGCGGCCTATTACACAACGTACGCCGTCTTTTTCGTGTCTGACGTGCAACTGGTGCGCTTGCCGTGGCTGGGGTTGTCTGTCTTGCTTGCCGGACTGTTGGCCATAAGCGCGCTGGCGGTGTTGCGCCGCAGCCACGTGGCAGCGGTGATGGGATACGCCCTCGCGTACTACACCGCGACCTTGAGCGCGCGCGAGGCCGCCGCGACACCTCATCTCGCCTATTCGTTGGCGATTATCGCGACAGCCCCCATGATCGCGCTGCTACTGCACATGCGTTTCCACTGGCGTTTCCTCATCTGGCTCGTCTTGGCAGGCACCTATGTGCCGTTTGTCGCTTTTCTATACCTGCAGCCGCCCGCGCCGGGCATTTCGGCGGAGATGTATTTCTGGTTGTCGCGCGGCGCTCTGACGGCGGCCTTTGTCTCGCTGGGTCTCGCCTCGGTACTCGATGTGCGGCGCGAAGATATCCGTTCACGCGGCGTTCTCGGCATATCGCTGCTCAATTCTCTGCTGTTTCTTCCGATTGTCTGGATGGGCATCCAACGCTTTTACGCGGATACCGCGTGGAGCTTCCGCTTGTCTCTCACAGTCATTCTGGCATTCTTCGCGCTGTTGGCGGAAACGCGGGGTTCGAGGAAGAATTATCTATTCCAAGCCTATATTGCCCAGGCATTTGCCATGGCAGTACTGTCGATTTTTGCCTTGTACTCGGGCCCCTCCCTCTGGCCGGCATTGGCGCTGGCCTGTTTTGCGTTGGCCGTGTTTTACCAGCAGAGTGGGGCCGTCTTGCTCAAGGCGGGGAGCATCTTGCTGCTGGTACTTGCGGGAGCAGGCGCGGCCCTCGCCATCAAATCGCCCGGCTACGCCATATTGGGACAACATGCGATTCCCGCGCGGTGGCTGGCCTGCGGTGGTCCGGCGGTCATCTTCTTTCTGATTGCCATCTATTATGAGCGGGCTACCCGGCGACGGCCGCCGCGTAAACGCGAGCGAAGCGGACACTGGTTTCTCGCGGATTCCTTCCTCGATCCGCCGACGGCCACGGTCGCGATGCTGTACGCGGCAGCCGGGGCCTTGCTGTTGATGGTGTTGACGATCACCGACCGCCGCCAGGAACCCGATCTGCCGTATCTGCTCGGGGCGCTGAGCATCGCGCTGGCCATCGCGGGATTTCTGGCCTCGACCCCGCAGCTCGAGGTCGGCGCTGTACTGCTGCTTGTGGCGGCCCACGTCAGTTTTCATTTCTTTCTGCTTGTCGACAAAGCGGGCTTCGAACAAAGCGGCGGATACGTATATGGCACAGCCATTCTGGCGGTCTACACCTATCTGGCGGGCCTGTTGTGGGAGCGCTACCTCAAGCGAGTAGGAGACGACCGTGCGTGGGAACACAACCTGGTCGCGCCTATTCCCCATCTCGGGGCCACTTACATGGTGGCGGCCTTGGTCGCCGACCGGTTTGGCCAAATCTACACCCCACTGACCTACTCGGGAGTGGGAGCCATCCTGGTCATCTCCGCGCTTCTTGTACCGTTTCCCGGCCTGAAAGTCGCGGGGTTGGGGTTGCTGGCGCTCGGGGCCGTATTCTTCGCAAACCTGCTCTATGCCCCGGCGGGAGAGATCCTGGGCGATCCGGCGTTTCTGGCTTACCTTATACCGTTCCTGACTGCCTTTGCCCTCTCGGAACGGGCGCTCTATTACACCCACAAACGCCCGGCGATGGCTCACCGCATGGACGACACCTTCCGCACCATTCTCGTTGCTGCCGGTGGCGCCCTTGGCCTTCTGGCCGTCAACAAGTGGGCCGCCGGGGACCATCGTGCCCTCTACTGGCTCGGACACGGGCTCGTCGGCATAGGTCTAAGCTTTGCGTTGCGGGAAATCCGCTACCGCTGGGCCGCGGCGCTTATCTTAACGGTTGCCGTGCTTGATACGCTGTTTAGCTCGACGGAGGGCCGCGCGTCGAGGTATCAGTTCGCCGCGTTCGCCGGGCTGGCCGTAATCACGCTGCTTGCCGTGTTGCTGCGCGAATACAAACGCCGCAAGACCGCCGCTCCCGCGCCCATGTCCCCGAACGATGGACCCGCACTCGATGAGTGATCGGCAAAAAGCAGCCGAAGGCATTTGCGCAAAGCTTCGTGCGCACGGGCACCGGGCCCTCCTGGCGGGCGGATGCGTGCGGGACCTCTTGCTGGGCGTCGCGCCGAAAGACTACGACATTGCCACCAGCGCGCGGCCAGAAGAGGTCGAGCGGCTCTTCGCCCGCACCGTGCCCGTGGGGGCCGCGTTTGGCGTGCAGATTGTGCTGCTTGCCGAAGGTCAGTTTGAAGTTACGACATTTCGCAAAGACGGCCCTTACGAAGATGGCCGTCATCCGAGTTCGGTGACCTTTACGTCCGAGGAAGAAGATGCCCGGCGGCGCGATTTCACCATCAACGCCCTTTTCTACGACCCGGCGGAAAAGAAAACGCTGGACTATGTCGGCGGCAAGAAGGATCTGCACGAGGGGATTGTCCGTACGGTGGGACCGCCCCGCGAACGGTTTCGCGAGGATCGGCTCCGGCTGTTGCGCGCCGTGCGCTTTGCGGCCCGGCTCGGCTACGAGATCGAGGGTGAAACCTACCGCGCCATCAAAGAACTTGCGTCTGCGATTACATCAACCAGTGCCGAGCGCATCCGCGACGAGCTCCTCAGAATCCTGACCGAAGGCGGGGCGAAACGCGCCTTTGAACTGCTTGACGACACGGGGCTTCTCGTAGAAATCCTTCCCGAGGTTTCCGCTATGAAAGGCGTCACGCAACCGCCTCGTTTTCATCCTGAAGGTGACGTGTTCACCCATACCCTGATCATGCTGGATTTACTCGAGAACCCGAGTCCCACCTTGGCGCTCGGCGTCTTGCTGCACGATGTCGGAAAGCCATTGACGCGAACCGAATCCGACCGCATCCGTTTCAACGAACATGACAAGGTGGGCGCGGAGCTTGCGCGAGGTGTGTGCAACAGGCTGCGGTTGTCGCGGGCCGAGAGCGACCGGGTGGTGTGGCTCGTTGTCCAACACATGCGGTTCGCGCACATCCCGAAAATGAAGGAAAGTAAACGCAAACGCCTGGTCCGTTCGCCGGGATTTGAAGAACTCAAGGAACTATGCCGTCTGGACTGCCTCGCCAGCCACAGGAAACTCTCGACCATCAACTGGGTCGAGAACTATCAAGCACGGGTGTCGCACGAAGAGCTTCAACCACCGCCGTTGCTTCAAGGCCGCGACCTGATTGCACTCGGATATACCCCCTCCCCCCTGTTTTCCGAGATCCTCGAACGGGTCGAGGACCTTCAACTGGATGATCAACTGACCACGCGCCAGCAGGCAATCGATTTCGTGCGCCGCCAGTGGCCGCCGGATAACGCACCCCAACCCGACAAGGAACCATCGCCATGACAACCAAAGACTCCTTTACCACCAGCGACGGCCTCGAGCTGCGCACACGGTCGTGGCTGCCCCCATCCACGCCCGACGGCAGCATCATCCTGATTCATGGTTACGGCGACCACTGCGGGCGGTACGAGCGCTTCGCGCAAGTGCTCAATGCCGCATCGCTGGCAGTGTACAGCTACGACCAGCGCGGCTTCGGCCGATCCGACGGCAAACGCGGTTATGTTGCCCGGTTTGATGATCTGTTGGCCGATCTCGACCGATTTATCGAGGTCATTGGACCGGATATTCACGGGAAACCGGTGTTCATGTTGGGCCAGAGTTTCGGGGGGCTGCTCACGGCCCGCTACGCCCAGACGCGCCAGCCCGACTTCGCTGGACTCGTGTTGTGCAGTCCGTTTCTCGGCTTTCCCGAGCATATCCCGAAGGCTTTGCTCGTGCTCGGCAGATTTATCGCCACGATTGCCCCCTGGATGCCCGTGAGCAAAGTGGACTCTCAAGGGTTGTCGCGCCGCCCCGAAGTCGTGGCCGCCGCCGACGCGGATCCGCTGAGCTACCACGGAAACGTGCTCGCCCGGACCGGCGCCGAGATGCAGAAAGCCATCGCCGAAGTGTTTCGGGACATTGCGCAGCTGATGCAGCCGCTCTACATCGCCCACGGCGACGCCGACAGCATCGTGCCGGTATCCGGAAGCCAATCGCTCTATGACCAATGCCCGAGCGAAGACAAGACCCTGAGCATCTATCCCGGCGGTTATCATGAGCTGTGGCAAGACCTCGAAGACGAAGCCATGATGAACGAAGTGTGCGAATGGATTCGTCAACGCCTCTGATGCCCCAAA
>SLSB01000285.1 GCA_007130675.1 Candidatus Hydrogenedentota bacterium
CCGCCGAGGTCGATGGCCATGCGGGCGTTGCGGACCGCCTCTTCGAACCGGCCTATGGCGAAGTATACATGGGCAAGCCCGAGGTGCCCGCGCGCACGCGTGGATTCGACACCAAGAAGCTGTTCGAATTGTTCGCGCGCGCGTTCATACTCGCCGGCCGCCAGAAAGGCCTGCCCGAGATCGAGACGAAACGGCGCCTTGTCGGGCATATGCTGCACAACGCGTTGCAGAAGCGCCACGGCGCGTTTTGTCGCCCCCATCCGCAGGTAACACTTGCCCAACTGGTGGTAGGCAACAACAAACGCGGAATCCTTCTTGATAGCTAGTTCGAAACACTGCGCTGCCCGCTTCAGGTCGCCCTTCATGCTTGCGGTCACGCCGTCGTCGTAGTAGCTCTCTGCATCGTCGCCGCCGAATGCCATCCTGATACGTCCTCTGTTGCACGCCTATCCGGCGCGGCTGTTTGGCATATTCTACCGTATTGCCTCGAGGGCCGCACGGGCCTGCGCCTCTGAGATATCGGTCCGCCGGACCACGTGCCCGATGCGATCCGCCACGATGAAGGTCAGCGTGCCCGCGCGCGCCTTCTTGTCGTGCTTCATGGCCGCGAGCGTGTCATCCACCGGGAGTTCTGGCCACTGTACGGGCAGACCATACGCCTCGATGCACGCGCGCTGGCGGTCCACGATATTCTGGTCAATCAGGCCAAGCTGATGGGCAAGGGCCGCCGCGGCCTGCATGCCCAAGGCTACCGCTTCGCCGTGCAGGAACCGGCCGTAGGCTGTCACCGTCTCGATACCGTGGCCAAACGTATGGCCATAGTTCAGAATCGCACGCACCCCGCGCTCTTTCTCGTCTTCGGCGACCACGGCAGCCTTGATCTCGCACGAACGCCGCACGGGCAGGCGCAAGGCCTCGAGACTCGTGCTTAACAGCGCTGTCGCATTTTGTTCCATATACGCAAACAACGCCGCATCGGCGATCATGCCGTGTTTGATGACCTCCGCCAGGCCCGCACGCAATTCGCGGTCAGGAAGGGTCTTCAGGAGAGCGAGATCGATAATGACAGCAGACGGCTGATGAAACGCGCCGATGGTGTTCTTGCCCAAGGCATGGTTGACCCCCGTTTTGCCGCCCACGCTCGAATCCACCTGCGCCACGATAGTCGTGGGAATCTGAATGAACCGCACGCCGCGCATGAAACTCGCCGCCGCGAAGCCCGCCACGTCGCCCGGCACGCCGCCCCCGAGCGCAACCACCACGCTCGAGCGGTCAAGCCCCGCCTCGAGGAACATTCCGCAGAATTCCTCGATGCGGGCAAGCTGTTTGGCCTCTTCCCCTGCCGGCATGACGCACAACACAGGCCGCAACCCCGCCGAACGGACCAACTCCTCGATAGTCTCGCCGTAAAGCGCAGCCACATTACTGTCCGTACAAATGGCCACCGAGCCTTGTGCACCCATGCGCTCGAGCTCGGCAGGAACCTGCCCAAGAATATGCTCGCCGATATGGATGGGATATCCCCGGTCGCCAAGGGCCAAGGTCAAGGTTTCCATGACAGCCGCACTCCTCGCTACGTTACCCGTCACTGTGACCAATCCGCGGTTGATCAGGCCAAGAGTATCACAATCCCGCCTTGGCGATGCCCATCGCGCCCACTATGGCGCAGATAAAATGCGTGCGGCCAGACCTTTACGCTTCTCCGGGCCAGGCGAACGGCCGCTTCAGTAGTCCCAGACGTCGCTCAAATCGGTGATGTCAGGGTCATCGTGCCGGTCGAGGGTGGCCAGCCACTCGGGCATCTCTTCTTTGATCTCGGCCTTCAAGTCATCAAGGTCTTCTTGGGTGATCCTGCCCTTCTCGTGCATAAATGTGTAGAACTTCTTCAGCGTCGCTGCGTATGACTTGATGCTGCTCCGACTTGCCCACATGGCCTTCTGGATGAACCAATAGCCAAGAAAGGACCCTACCTCGAAAACTCCCGTCTCGGCCGGTTTCGCATCCTCATAGAGCAGGAAGCGGTTGAGAAAGAAATCCATATTCGAGCAGTGGTTGCCGACCGTCTTCTCGGACAGCCCCTTGGCTGTCAGCCAATCCGAGAAATCGGCAAGGAGCTTTGCATTTTCCTCACGGATTTCCTCACAATCCTTCTCGTACTTCGCATAGTCGTCCGGCATCCGGGATCATCCTTTTTCTCGAGCGCAGCCCCGTCCACGCACCAATCCTAAAACGCCTCTCCGCGCATGTGGGCGTCGGCGCATTCGGCGATATAGTCTTTGTCGATTTTCGGGAACAACACCTCGGGCACACGCAGGGGCGTGCCCGCGGGCAGACCGTCTTTTCCGGCGTTCCAGCCGTCTTCACCGCCTTCGGGGCCGCCCTCGGGCAGCGTGAGCCCAAGCGTGCCGGCCAAGCGATTGGCGCCTTCGGGCACAAACGGGGCCATCGCGGGGCACAGCGCGCGCACCACCTGGCAACAGACATACAGTGTCGTCGCCGTGCGCACGGGGTCGGTCTTTCGCGTGACCCACGGCTGTTTGCCGTCGAAATAGACGTTGGCTTTGCGGCCCAGGTCGATGAACCGTTCGAGGGCTTGGCGAAACCGGAAATTATCGAGAGCTTCGGCGACCCCGTCGAGCTGGCCCGGGATGGCCTCGAGCATGGCGCGGTCGGCATCATCCAGATCACCCGGTTCGGGCACTTTTGCATCAAAATTCTTCACCGTCATGGTCAGCGACCGGTGAATGAAATTGCCCACGACGTCGCAGAGTTCGCCGTTGTACCGGTTCATGAACTCATCCCAGTCGAAGGCGGCATCGCGCGACTCGGGCATGATCGCGCAGAGGTAATAGCGGATGGCGTCGATCGGAAACTTAGCGGTCAACCACCGCACACTGATCATGTTGCCCTTGGATTTCGAGCCCTTCTCGACTTTGCCCGTCTCGCGGTTGAGCACGTTGAGGTATTCATTGCCGACAACGTTGTCGGCGAGAATAAAGTCGCCCTGGCCCATCAAATAGGTCGGGAACATGACCGCGTGGAAGGGCACGTTGTCCTTGCCTATGAAGTGAATCAGCCGGCTCGCGGGGTCTTTCCACCATTTTTCCCAGCCATTTTCGTCGCCTTGCTCGATGTAATACTGCCGGGTGTTGGTGACGTAGCCGATCGCGTTGTCGAACCAGACGTAAAAGCGCTTGCCCTTGGTGTCCGGGTCATCGAGCGGAATCGGCACGCCCCAGTCGGTATCGCGGGTGATGCAGCGCGACCGCAGATCCTCGACCCAACTGTAGGCGATGCCCTTGACATTGGCGCGCCACTCTGGGTGACTGTCGAGCCAGGTCTTGAGTGGTTCGGTGAAATCCTGAAGCCGCAGGAACCAGTGGACGGTGTTCTTGAGAATCGGCGTCGAGCTGTCGCCGGGAATGTTGGCCTTCGGGTCGATAAGGTCATGCGCCGAATACTGCGCGCCGCAATTCTCGCACTCGTCGCCGGTGGCCTCCTCGAAACCGCACTTCGGGCAGGTTCCCCGCACGTAGCGGTCGGGCAAAAACCGGTCCGACTGCTCGGAATACCAGAGTTCCATCTCCTGCTTCTCGATGTGCCCGCCCTTGTACAAGTTCAGGAAGAACGACTGGGTGGTCTCGGTGTGAATGGGCCACGAGGTCCGGCCGTACAGGTCGAACGCGATGCCCAGCTTGGCGAACGATTCGGTATTGGCCGCGTGGTAGCGGTCGATCACTTCCTGCGGCGAGACTCCCTCCTTGAGAGCTGTAAGCGTGATGGGTACGCCGTATTCGTCCGACCCGCAGATGTACAGCATCGGATGACCGCACAGGCGCTTGAATCGCGCGAAAACATCCGCCGGCAAATACGCTCCCGCGATGTGGCCCAGGTGAATGTGGCCGTTGGCATACGGCAGCGCGCCGGTGATGATCGTGCGTTTGAACTTCGTTTCCGCAGACATGGGTAATCCTGTTCCAAACTTCTCGGGATTTGCGGTTTAAGCGCCCAATTGTACTGTATTTGCGGGAAGAGATGCACACTTCGCGAGCAAAGAGCGCGCAGCTCGTTGGGCTTACGGACCGGGTCGGAGGCTTCGCCGAAGAACCCTGCCGGCGAGAGCATCAAAGGGCGTGAGGCTTCAGTCATCCAGGAGAATTGCGTCCGCCTGGTCCTCGGTCACGATGCGACCGTTTTTCATCACAATCAGGACGGCAGCCAAGGCCCGTGCTTCGCGGCGATTGTGGGTGATGTGCAAGATGGTCACACCCGTCCGGGCATGCACCCGTTTGAGCAACTGCAACATATCGGCATGGGTTTCCTCATCCAGCGCGGACAGCGGCTCGTCCAGGCAGAGGATGTCGGGCTGTGCCGCGAGAGCGCGGCCGATGGCCACGCGCTGGCGCTCTCCGCCGGATAATCCGAGGGGCCGCCGGTGCAGGAGATGAGCGATATCCAGCCACTGGGCAAGATTCTCGACCCGCTCATGCACCTCCTCCTTGGGCCTTTTCTGAATGCGCAACGCGAACCCGAGATGCTGTTCGACGGTCATGGTGGAAAACAGCGCGGCATCCTGCGGGACCAGCCCGAGATTGCGCTTGCCCGGGGGCAGTGCGGTTACGTCGCGGTCCATCATAAATATTCTGCCCCCGGCAATGGTGCGCAGGCCGCAGGCAGCTTCCAGAATCGTCGTCTTCCCGCACCCTGTTCTCCCCATCAGGACGGCGTAAGCGCCGGTGGGCACGGTGAAGTTGATGGATTCCAGTGCGAAACCATCCAATCGAATATCTACATTCTCAAACCGAATCATACTGCTGTTCCCGCTATATCCGAAAATGCGCACCCCGCCCGGCGAAACGCATCAACATCAGCACGGCCATGGCCAGCACCACGATGACAATCGAGATGGCGGTGGCGACTCCCAGGTTGCCCACCTGGAGCTCCAGAAAAATGCTGGTGGGCATGACTTCCGTTCTGTATGCCGTCGTGCCGGCGAAAACGAGCACCGGCCCGAATTCCCCCATGGCGCGCGCCCAGGCGATCGTGGCGGCGGGAATCATGCCGCGACGCGCTTCGGGCAGTACGACCCACCAGAACGCCTGGGCTCTCGAACAGCCGAGTGTCATGGCCACCTGTTCCTGGCGCGGGTTGATCTCCGCGAACGCCGCCGTCATGGTGCGCACGGCGAACGCGCAGGCCACCATGAACTGGGCCAGGATCAACCCGGGGATGGCGTAAGTGAACCGCATCCATCCCTGTACAAACTGGCCGGGCGCGGTCTGGAACAGCATCAGCAAACCCAAACCGATGACCAGGGGGGGCAGA
Source organism: Candidatus Hydrogenedentota bacterium (assembly GCA_007130675.1). Taxonomy (GTDB): domain Bacteria; phylum Hydrogenedentota; class Hydrogenedentia; order Hydrogenedentales; family SLHB01; genus UBA2224. The sequence continues at coordinate 5,326 of SLSB01000285.1, forward strand.
ATGATCGGGATATCCAGCACGGCGTCCACCAGTTCTTTTCCTCTGAAATCAACGCGGGTCAGCAGGTAGGCCGTGGGGGCCGCCACCCACACCGACAAGATGGTCGTGATGGTGCAGGAGATGAGCGACAACAGCAGGGCGTAGCGGTAACGGTCATTGGTGAATACTTCCCCTACAACCGGCAGGTCTACATAGAAGACCATGGACAGGAGCATGCCGGTAATCAAGACAATATACACGCCGGCGATGAGGGCTAATGCGATCAGAAAGGGGATGTCCTGCCGGTATGTCGGCGCGCCATGTCCTTTCGAGCTGCCTTGCCGGGGCGGACCTGTGACGGAATTGCTCGCGATCGCCATCAACGCTCTCCGGCATACACGCTCGGCGGGCGGGCCCCGGCCGGGGCCACCAGCTCGAATTCATCGGGGGACCGCCCGAGCACCCAGCCAAACCCGAGGGCTTCATAGGTCTCCTGATGGAGGCCGATGTACCGGTACAGGCGCATCATCAGGTGTTTATGGTGCGAGGAACTTGCTATGCCGAAGGGCTGCACGGCGCGGGCATACTCGCCCTCGATTTCAACGGTATGCAGCTTGTCTTGTTCAGGGAGCGTGTCGTTGTAATACGCCAGGGAAGCGTCCGCCGCGCCGCTGACCACGGGCGGCACCATCATGCCTGACGACGGCTGCATCTCAATGACATTCTCCATGATGGCGTCATACAGCCCCGCCGCTTTGAACAGCCGTTCGGTCAATCCGCCGATGGTGCAATGGGTCGGATGGCCCACAACAATACGGATACCCGGACGCGCCAGGTCCTCCAGGCTTTGAATGTCGAACGGATTGTCCTTCCTTGTGGCGATAACGATCCGGGTGCTGGACACAGCGGCCTTGCTCTCGAACCATCCGGCGACGGGTGAAAGGTAGTAGACGTCGCAGGCAAGGTAGGCGTCGGGAAAGCCCAGGTCGGGGTTTTGGCCGCGAATGGCCGCCATTTGCGCGTTGAGCGCGCCACACCCCTGAAAGACGGTGTTGACGCGCACGCCCTCGCGCTTCTGAAACCCCTCGATAATCACGGCCAAGGCGCGGCGGTTCAACGCGCCACTGAAAAAGTTGACCTCAGGTGTATCCGCCCACCGATCTCCCGGTATGACCGTGAAATGATGGCGGCGAAAATGCTGCTGACCTTTCTCCGGCGCGGAAAGGAAACGGGCAAAATGCAGGGCTGCCGCGGAATTTGGCGTCGAACTCAGCACGCCGATTTCAACAAGGGCGCTCTCGGCACTGAGGGCCGGGTCCTCCACATACTCGAGACCAAATTGCCGCGCCGTAACATCCCAGATGACAGCAGCATCGACGGCGCCTATTTTCACGTCGTTGGCCAAATCGTTCACGGTGGGCTTGGTCACTTCCACCTTCTGTTCGAACTCCGTCCAAAGGCCCAGGCTTTCGAATGCGGTCCGTGTGGCGTCACCAATGGCGGCGGCTCCGGGTACGCCCATGGCGATACGGAAATCGTCTTCGAGCAGGTTGCGCAGCGTCACATCCTTGCCGCGATGCCGTTCGGCCAGAGCGATCACGGGAGACATGGAGGCGATTTCGAGCGTCTCCTCGACCAAGCCCGCCTCGCGCGCGCGCTCGATATAGGCCGAATCCCCTGCCAGGTAGAGATCGCCGCGCCCTTCCACCATCAAGCGGCTCAGCAGTGTGCCCGACCCGGCATACTCGACCTCGACACGTATGGGGCGCCCATGCTGCTCTTTGTAATACTGTTCGTATTCGGCAATGGTGTCTTCTACGGGAGCACGGATGCCTGCCGCGCAATACAGCACGAGCCGTTCCGCATGACGGTCTTCTTGCGCGGACCACTGCAACAGCAATAGCGCACCCAGCAGCCCCACGAATAGGAGCACGGAAGATATGACTATTCCTCGAGCATTCATCATAGTCCGGTGTCACCTCAGTGTTTTGCCATTTTCTTCGTAAACGCACCACGACCTGACAAAATTTCGGAATGGCCTCGTCATCAGCCCCAGCCAACGGTGGATTCTGCTTTGGACTGCGGTGGCTTGCCACCGCTTTTCTCGAGGCGCACACCACGCTAACCAAACGGTGGTCACGCGCCGTCCGTCGCCCGGCAAGCCGGGCGGAGCCAAAGCGGCGGCAAGCCACCGCACTCCAAATCTCTCGGAACCTTCAAGTTGTATGAAAAATCCGCTGTGCTTCACGTTACTCGGATTAGCGACTCGAATTCTTGTGATTCTCTCGGAAATACACGTATAGTTTGGGCTTGGCGCACAGGTATGGCGGTTGCCGATGACGAGAATTGCGCTTTTCGGGTGGCGATCATCTTTGGCGCAGGCGAGGCAGTACGGAGAACACGCGAATGGAAAAGAGATTTCGAGAAATCTGGTGTTGGCGGGTCTTAATGGGCTTGACACTCGCTGTCGTGCTGGCCGCCCGGGCAGGGAGCGCGCTGGCTCCCGGCGAGTTGCCTATGCTTCAGCCGGACGCCGAGATTGTCGTGGACGTGCGCGCCTGGCCGCATTTCAACTGGGCATCGTTTGATCAGGACAAGGTCGTCAGCTTCAACGGGTATCAGTACGGCATCTTTTGGGATGCGGATCGGGTATTGACCTTGGCCCGGCGTGATTTGCGGAGTGGCGACATTGATGTGCTTCGGTTTGACGCGTACGTATTGGCGGACGGCCTTTCCGAAAGGCAACAACGCAACGGGCACCGCAACACGGTCCTCGGGATGAGCCCCGGCGACGGGCGGCTGCA
>SLSB01000428.1 GCA_007130675.1 Candidatus Hydrogenedentota bacterium
AGTGTGTATCAACAGACGGTGTGCATTCGCGCGGGTCAAGTCGAATGCGCCTAACAATGGAGTCAACGCATGGAAAACGTCGTCATCATCGGGTCGGGTCCCGCGGGATACACCGCGGCGTTGTATGCGGCACGTGGTAATCTCGAGCCACTGATCTTCGAGGGAGAGTTGAGTAAGGATATTCTGCCCGGCGGCCAGCTCATGACCACCACAGACGTCGAGAATTACCCGGGGTTTCCCGAGGGCGTGACGGGGCCGGACATGATGGACCTGTTCAAGAAGCAGGCCCAGCGGTTCGGGGCGAAGGTTCTCTCGAAAACGGTTACGGGTATCGAGCTGAGCAAACAGCCGTTTACCGTGTGCTCGGGCGGTGAAGAGTGGCAGACCAAAGCCGTGATCATCGCAACCGGCGCCACGGCCAAATACCTCGGTCTGGAATCCGAAGAGAAATTCATGAACCGGGGCGTATCGGCCTGCGCCACATGCGATGGCGCCCTGCCGCGGTTCCGGGGCAGGCCGACCGTTGTCGTAGGCGGCGGCGACACCGCCATGGAGGAAGCCCTGTTTCTGACCAATTTCTCCAGCCACGTGCACGTCATCCACCGGCGCGATAAGCTCCGCGCCAGCAAGATCATGGGTGACCGCGCCGTCGCCCACGAAAAGATCACCATCGAATGGAACAGCGTCGTGGATGAAATCCTCGGCGATGACGACCACGGCGTGAGTGCGGTGCGGATAAAAGATGTGCATTCGGGCGAAACGCGTGACATCGAGGCCGCCGGCTATTTCTCGGCCATTGGGCACAAGCCCAATACCGATCTGTTTGCCGGAGTCCTCGATATGGACGACGTCGGGTATCTCCGAGTCGAGCCGGGCACGTCCAAGACCAGCATCACGGGCGTATTTGCCGCGGGCGATGTGGCCGACCCCATTTATCGCCAAGCCGTGACGGCGGCCGGCTCGGGCTGCAAGGCGGCCATCGACTGCGCGCGCTGGCTTGAAGCGCAACACGGATGAAGGCCCAACGCGCGCTGGGCGCTCCGGGGCGAGCGGCACAAAGCGTAGCCGCAGGGGGTTTCCCGCAGCCTCCGTTCGAGATTTTTGGCGCGCGTTTTCCGCGTTGGGTATACTGCGCGCGTTTGGTACCCGCAGAATAACAACCCAAAAGGAATGGACATGGCCAAGAGCAAGACAAAGTCTATCCCTCCGCGCAGCGCAGTCAAACCTGAAGACACGTGGGACCTCGCACCGCTGTTCCCCAGCGATGCCGCCTGGGAACGCGCGTTCAACAAGCTCGCCCGAATGGCTCCGGATTTCCAGAAGTTTCAGGGCAAACTCGGCCGGTCCGCCAAAACCCTGCGCGCGTGTTTTGACTTCGAGGCCGAGTTCGCGAAACTCGCCGAACGCGTCGGCTCGTATGCCTTCTTGAAATCCGCCGAGGATGTTGCCAACAGCACGTATCAGGCCATGGTCGCCAAGTACGTGCATGTGGCGACCAAAGCCGGCGAAGCGGCCAGTTTCATCGCGCCCGAGATTCAGGCCATTCCAAAGGCCAAAATGCAGCAGTTCCAGCGATCGAAGGAACTCGAGCCCTACCGGTTCCAGTTGAAGAAGCTATTGCGCTACAAGCCGCACATTCTCTCGCTTTCGGAAGAGAAACTGCTGGCCATGCAGGGCGAGGTCGCGGGAAGCGCCGGGCGCATCTTCGAACAGCTCAATGATGCGGATATGAAATTCGGGTTTGTCACCGACGAAAAGGGGGTGCGGGTCGAGCTGACCCAGAGTTCGTTCCGCACGCTGCTCGAGTCTCCCCGGCGGGCGGTGCGCAAGAAAGCGTTCGACCAGTTCTACGAGACCTACGAAGACCACGCAAATACCCTTGCCGCGACGCTCAGCTCGTCGGTGCTGCAGGATGTGTATCAGTCGCGAGCCCGCAAGTTCGGTTCGTCCATCGAACAGGCGCTGTTCGCCGACGACGTTCCCATTTCGGTATACGACAGTCTCATCGAGGCAGTGCACGATCATTTGCCGGATGTGTACCGGTATCTCGAACTGCGCCGCAAGGCGCTGCGCGTGAAGGCTCTCCACTTCTACGACAACTATGTGCCGATTGTGCGGCGCGAAACCTGGAAGAACACCTTCGACGAAGCCGCGACCCTGGTGATGGATGCCCTCGAGCCGCTGGGGGCGCAATACTGCAACGCGCTCGAGAAAGGGTTGCGCACTGGCCGTTGGGTGGACCGCTACGAGAACCGCGGCAAGCGCAGCGGCGCGTTCTCGGCCGGCGGCTACACGGGCCCGCCCTACATTCTCATGAATTATCAGGAAGACGTAATCGACAGCGTGTTTACGTTGGCCCACGAGGCCGGCCACTCGATGCACACGTATTTCAGCGCCCGCAACCAGCCGTTTCAGAACTACGAGTACACGATATTCGTGGCCGAAGTGGCCTCGACCTTCAACGAACAACTGCTCAACGCGCATTTGCTCGAGGCCGCCACCGACAAGAAGACCCGCGCCTACCTGCTTAACCGCGAGATCGACGAAATCCGGGGCACGCTCATCCGCCAGACCATGTTTGCCGAATTCGAGAAGATCACGCACGCTATCGCGGAATCCGGCGAACCGCTGACCCTCGAACGCCTCCGCGCCGAATACCGGGCCTTGGTCGAGGCCTATTTCGGTCCGCAATTTGGTCTCGATGAACCCATCGAGCTCGAGGGGCTGCGCATCCCGCATTTCTACCGCGCGTTCTACGTGTACAAATACGCGACGGGCATCTCTGCGGCGATTACCCTGGCGCAACGGGTTCTCGAAGGCGGCGCGAAAAAGCGCGAACGGTATCTCAAGTTCCTCAAGGCGGGCGGCTCGAAGTTTCCGCTCGAACTTCTGCGCGATGCCGGCGTAGACCTCGCCCAACCCGAGCCCGTCGCCACCGCCATGACCCGATTCAAGACCCTGGTGGATGAGTTGGAGGAGCTCCTGTAACCCCTGTCGCCGGGTAGGCACCGGTGAAAGCAGCGCCAGCGCCGCACGCGCGCGTGCTCCGATCTCCGGCCGGCATTCTGTGGAGGCTCGCGAAGGCGTGTATGGCCAAGCCGAGACCACATCACAGAAAGGGTGGTCTCTTGGGAGTGCGGCGGCTTGCCGACGCTTTGTTTTCGCTCCGCTTGCCTGGCAAGAGATAGTACCGATCGCGATTCGGGTAACGTGGTGTGCGAATCGAGAAAAACGGTGGCAAGCCACCGCACTCCAAAGTTCCCCGAGCCTTCAGACATTGCGGAAAGAGCTGGTTTGCCAGTCTGCTGACTTGGCTGGCAGCATGCCGCGCTGGCGCTCGGCGCTCGTGTGCGGGTCTACGTCAATCTGCCTTGGATCTTCCGTGTTGCTCGCAGCCTTGGCAGCCGTCCCAGCAATAGGTGCAGAGTTTTGTTTTCGGCAGGCCGATGGCCTTTACCAAGTCGCCGAGCTTTTGATATTTCAGCGAGGTCAGGGACAACCGCTGGCGGATACGGTCGACCATGGCTTCGTATTCCGGGGTCGAAGGGTCTGCGTATTTCGCGAGCGCATGTTCGCCATTGCCCTCGAGTTCGTTGATGGCCCGCCGTGCGGCCAGGTCCATGACCGAGCGTGAGCGCGAGAAATTCAAAAACTCGCATCCGTAAATCAGCGGCGGACAGGCCGGGCGCATATGCACCTCGAGCGCGCCGTAGTCGTAGAATTGCTGGATGGTGTCGCGAAGCTGCGTGCCGCGCACGATCGAGTCTTCGCAGAACAGCATCCGCTTGCCTTGAATCAAATCGACGATGGGAATGAGCTTCATGCGGGCCACCAAATCGCGCATTTCCTGAATCTGCGGCATGAAACTCCGCGGCCACGTGGGCGTGTATTTCGTGAATGGGCGGGCATAGGGCACCTTTGATGCGTTCGCGTAGCCGATGGCGTGGCCCGTCCCCGAATCGGGAATACCCGCCACGAGGTCTACATCGATGTCGTCGTTGGCGGCAAGCGCGGCGCCGCAGCGGTTGCGCACCACCTCGACGTTTATGCCCTCGTAGCACGACGCGGGAAAGCCGTAGTACACCCAAAGGAAGGCGCAGATGCGCAGCTCGTCGTTCGGCGGGGCCTTTTGCTCGAACCCGTCGGCGGTCACCAGCAAAATCTCGCCGGGGCCAAGGTAGCGCTCGATCTCGTAGCCCAGGTTTGGCAGGGCCGCGGTCTCGAACGTGATCGCATACGCGCCGTCTTTCTTCGCCAGCACCAGCGGCGTACGGCCGAAGCGGTCGCGCGCGGCGTAGATGCCCTCGTCCGTTAGAATGAGAAGGGTGCACGAGCCCTCGATCGATTCCTGCGCTTTGCGGATGCCCTCCTCGAACGTCGCTTCCTGGTTAATCAGTGTCGCAAACAGCTCGGTCGGGTTGATCCCTCCGCCGCTCATCTCCGAGAAATGGGTGGTGCGCTTTTTAAACGCACGCTTGGCAAGCGCATCGGTGTTCTTGATAGCACCGACAGTTACAATAGCGTACGGGCCGAGATGCGACCCGATGAGCAGCGGTTGCGACTCGAAATCACTGATTACGCCGATGCCGCTGTGGCCGTGCATGTGTTTGATGTCGTCTTCGAACTTCGAGCGGAATTGCGCCGTCGAAATATCGTGGATATGCCGGGTGAATCCCTCGCCATTCAATACGGCGAGGCCGCCCCGGCACGTGCCCAGATGCGAATGGTAGTCCGTTCCGTAGAACAGGTCGCCGATGCAGTCATCCTTCGATACGACGCCAAACAGTCCACCCACGGCAATGCTCCTTTATCAAGGCTGAGAACAGAAAACCAGACGAGGATGAATACGTCCCCAAGCAGGGACTTTAGCGCACAAAACCATCGAGAAGCAAGGCGCGAAATCCGAACGGGACGCAACGAATGAGGCGGGCTGTTCCTGTTCCGTTCCGTCTCGTGCTAGAGTATCCGGGCGCGTATGCCAAGTCACATTTTCACCGAGGCACGTATGTTTGGCTTTTTCAAGAGGCGGCGGCGTGAGAAGCTGCGTGAAATGCCGTTTCCCGGCGCGTGGGCCGCTGTTCTCGAGCGCAATGTGCCGTATTACCGGTATCTGCCGCACGAGGACCAGCGTGAGCTGCGCCGGCATGTGCAGGTGTTTCTTGCCGAAAAGAACTTCGAAGGATGCCGCGGCATCCTAATGACCGACGAAATCCGCGTGACCGTGGCGGGCCACGCGTGTGTGCTCCTCCTGCATCGCGACACGGATTATTTCCCCCGGCTCGTCACCATCCTCGTGTATCCGGGCGCCTTTGTGGCGAAATCCATCGTGCAAAGGCACGAGACCTTCGTGGTGCATGGCGAAGAGGCGCGGGCGGGCGAGGCATGGCAGCGCGGGGTGGTCGTGCTGGCATGGGATTCCGTGGACGAGGGGTTCCGCCACCCGCATGACGGCCAGAATGTGATTCTGCATGAGTTCGCGCATCAATTGGATTTGGAAAATGGCGATGCGGACGGGTTTCCTGCGGACGTGCCCTTTGCGCTGCGGCGGCGCTGGGGCCACGTGCTCAGCGCGGCCTACGAACAACTGTGCGAAGACACGGCCCATGGCCGCCGCACGCTCCTGCACCCGTACGGCGCGACCGACCCCGCCGAATTCTTTGCCGTTGCCACCGAATACTTCTTTGAACGTCCGGATGCCGTGAAAGCGGTCCACCCCGACTTATATGACGTATTGAGTGAGTACTACTGCCAGGACCCCGGCGCCGTTTGGGGTCATTACTAGCGCACATTCACTACAGCCGAACGAAAGGGCGAGGGAGTCAGATGTAGATGCGTTGCCCTCGGGTTGAGCAGCGAATCAAGCGCGTGGACGCGTTCTTGCGGTCCATGAAAGACCGGTTGCACGCGGAGATACGGCTTCATCTTCCCGTAAAAACGCCGCTTCGTGTGCTCGAGGCGGGTTGCGGTTCGAGCAGCCAGATCACCATCGAGCCTGAGTGGCATGTGACGGGTATCGACCTGAGTGAGCGGCAATTGTCTCAGAATAGGGTGCTGCACGAGAAGATCCTCGGCAATATCGAGACGCACCGCTGGGAACCCGAGTCGTTTGATCTTATCGTGTGTTGGGACGTCATCGAGCACCTGCGCAACCCCGAGCAGGCGCTGCGGAACCTGTTCGGGGCGTTGTCGCAAGGCGGCCTGCTGGTTTTGGCGTTCCCGCATATCCTCTCCATCAAGGGTCTGATAACGAAGTTCACCCCGTATTCGGTGGCCAGTGCGTTTTACCGTTTCGCGATTGGCGAGACGCGCGATACCACCGAAAGCAGCCAGTTTCCAACGCATATGCGATTCGGCATTCTGCCAGGAAGGATCACAGCGCTCGCGCAAGAGCACGGCCTCGAGCTGTCCTGCCAATATCTCTACGAAGGACCGGTCCAGCGCTATTTCCGCGCGCTGAGCCGCGTGGCGAATGCGGGATTCTCAGCCGCTGGCTTGCTCTTGCCAATAATGACTTTCGGCCGGTTTCATCCTAATCATACGGACTGCATCTTGATTCTAAAGAAGCCTGTAGCGCACGATTTGACGGACACGGCACGCGCGCGCGTTTCACCCTCAACCAAGAAGGAACATCACGATGCCTGAACTCAGCAACCGCCGCACATTTCTCAAGACCACGGGCTGCGCCGCAACCTTGGCGTTTGCACCGTCCGTATCCGCGCAACATCAGGACGGGCAGGCAGGCGGAGAGGGGCTTCCGCGGATCGTGGCGGGGCCGTATCTGCAAGAGGTCGCGCCTGATGGCGCCACAGTCATGTGGATCACCGATAAGCCCTGCGTGAGCTGGGTCGAGTATGGTCCGACGCCTGCCTTGGGTAGCCGGATGCAAAACAGCAGCCATGGGCTTATCGATGCGTACGAGACCACTCATCGCATTCGCATCACCGGTCTTGCGCCCGGGCAGCCGTGCCACTACCGCGTGGTCTCGCAGGAGATCGTACGGTTCAATCCGTATCAGGTGGATTTCGGCGAAAGGGCCCAGAGCGAGGCGTTGCAGTTCACGCCGCCGTTGGCCGATGCCGGGCGTGTCGCATTTGTGACGTTCAACGACGTGCACCAGAACCGCGAAACGTGGGCGCGGCTGCATCAGCGCGCCGCCGAAGAGCCCTTCGATTTTCTCGCGCTCAACGGCGATCAGCTCAACCATCTGCAGAACCGCGAGCAGGTCGTCGGCCTGTTTCTCGAACCGTGTGCCGCGCCGCTCGATGGCGCCAGGCCTTTTGTGTTCGTGCGCGGCAACCACGAGGCCCGCGGACGGTATGCGCGCCAGTTGCTCGACTACATCGACACCCCGAACGGGGACTATTACTTTTCGTTTACGTGGGGTCCGGTGCATTTTCTGGTGATCGATGGCGGCGAGGATAAACTTGACGACCACCCCGAGTATTCGGGGCTGGTGCATTTCGAGCCCTATCTTCGAAGACAGGCCGCGTGGGTCGCCGAACAGGTGAAGACCGACGCCTTCCGGCAGGCCGCGTTCCGGGTCGTGCTCTGCCACATTCCGCTGCTGCGCGCTTCGGGAGCCAGCGCTGGATACCGCGCGCCCATCATCGATGCGCTCGATGGCGCGGGCATCGATCTCGCTATTGCCGGGCATACCCACCGGCCGGCCTATCACGAACCCGAAGCGGACCGCGACTATCCCGTCGTAATCGGCGGCGCAAATGAACCCGAAAACGCTACGGTGATTCGCGTCGAGGCCGACCAGGCTACGATGCGGTTGCGCACCATTCTGACCAACGGGACCGTGCTCGAGGAGCGGGAATTTGCCGCGAAGGGAGACTAAAGCATATTAAATTGAACTGTAGCCGCAAACTGAAAACCAATTTCTCATGTCTTGGCGCGTTGGGGGGATGGTTTTCTAATCTTTCCGGGCAGGTTGGTAAGAACCGCAAGGGTCTCTTGCACAATTCTTCAAGGGGGAGCGGGTTTTCATACCCGCTCACTGGCGGC
>SLSB01000177.1 GCA_007130675.1 Candidatus Hydrogenedentota bacterium
GTCATGATTCGGGTGTGGTAGTGGCGCCAGCCTTCGATGGGGCCGTCGAGCCAGAGCACGTCCAGCGGCCGGGGGGTGGCGTCTGCGCGGCGGGGCACAACCACGGTGGTGATGCGGCCTTTGCCCGAGAGGATCTCGAGAGTCTCCCAGGTTTCTCCGTTATCGGTTGTGGTCATGCGCTGGACTTGCGAAAGGTCGGCGTCAGCGTCCGTGCTTTTCGCGACGAATACCGTGTGCGGCGCATCGGGGTCAATGGCGATGGCATAGTTCTTCCGTTCCGGCCTATTGTCCCAGCCGCGGGCGAGCGTGGCCACTTTGTGATGCCGCCATTGGCCGTTGTCGTCTGGCGCGGCCCAATACCCGTCATGCAGTGCGGATTCCCCTTCCGGAACAGCCTCCTGCACCGCGAAGGCGACGTAGGGGCGGCCATCCTTTGCCACGACATCCGCCCAGAGGCCTCGGTGGCGGCTGTTGCCGTGCCGCTCCCAGTGCCAGACTTCGTCAAAATGGTCTGGGCCATACACGGGCGCCTCCTCGAGGCTGAAGGCGCGCGTCCCGTCCGCCCGGTAGAAGGCCTCGTCCGTGGTGTCGAACCGGATGTAATACACGCCTTCCGAGCGGCCGATGGAATGCCCGTCAAGCTGTTCGGTCCAGCCCACGCGCACAGCCACGATGTGGATGTCGCTTCCCTCGACATAGGCCCGGGTATAGCTGCGATTGCCGCGCAAATCCTCGGCCAGCGACCACAGGCGCGCATAGTCCGCGAAGGTATCGCCGCCGTCCCGCGACCACCACATCACGGTTTCGCGGACGGCGTCGTCCCGAAGGGCGTTGATAATCACATAGATGTTGCCGCTGGGCCGGGCCACCATCGGATAGAACTGCCGCCCTTGGATGATGTCCGCCTCGAACTCCGTCTGCTGTGCTGGCCCGAAGGCCGAGATGTCCCATGGGGTCTCGCTTGTGCGCCAGTGCATGAGGTTATCAACGTAACTGCCGGGGTCCACGAAGACCTGGATGCGCCCGTCGGGCCGCACACATACCGGGTTGGCGGAATGCAAGTCCGCATCGCCCTCCCACACCTTTGTTCTCGTGATGCCGCCGTTTTCGGCGTCAATTGCCGCGACCCACGTGGTCCCCGCCTGATCGAGGTACGAGAGGAAGAGCATGCCATTGCCCGCGACCGCGTGGGGTCCCGCATATCCCCATGCTCCGTCGTCCGCAACCACCCTCACCGCAGCCGCCGGGCCTTCGTCCGGCGCCTCGGCTCCCGCAGCACAGGCAAGCAGCAACATCCCGATAGCCGTCGTTCGGAATAGTGCAGGCACTTGCATCATATCTCCTCTGTTGTGGCCCTAACCGTTTTTGGACCTGCCCCATAATGCCAAATCGTCAGTTGGTGATCCAGAGCCGACAGCCGAGGGGATCTGGCTGAGGTCGCTCCCTGCCGCCTGTGGCTAAGCAACGTGGCTAGTGTAAGGCTACTCTGTTCCCGCACCGTTGGCGCGGTGTGGATTTGGGGACGTGTACCTGGGGCTGCGCCTGGAACAAAGGCCGGGCTGACTGACTCTCGGAATTTCGAGTGTTGACACTTTCCGGGGATTTGGCAGGGACGTCAGGAAAGGTGTAGGATAAGCCTTCGGTATCGAGCAACGTTCAAGCGACGGAAACTGCGGTCCGCCAGAATGGGATAAAAGGGAAGGAGACGTATCATGAAACGCATGGTGTTTGCCGTAATGACAGCGGCTTTGGTGGCTTTTCCGGTTCTTTCGAGCGGGCATGCTCATGCAGAGGACTACGCCGAAGGCTGGATCAATCTGTTTGACGGCGAGACCCTTTTCGGCTTGCAAATCCTCGGGGATCCAGAATGGGAGGTCAGAGACGGTGCGCTCACGTGCAGGCGGGGAACGGGCGGCTGGATTGCCACGACAGGACAATGGGGCGATTTCGAGCTTACGATGCGGGTCCGCGTGGCGCCGAACAACACCACGGCTATCGTGGTGCGCAGCCCCCTTGACGGGCATCCTTCCGAAAACGGCAGCGTGCTCATTCCCATCCAGGGCCCCGAGGAGGGATACAACTGGCAGTGGGTTGGCATCACGGCAACGGGCAATGCTGTCAGTGTTCAGGTAGACGGCGAAGATGTGACCGTGCCGGCGCCGGCGCATGCCATCGGCTACATCGGCGTGCTGTATCAGGGCGCACGGGTCGAAGTGGCCGATATCAAGCTGCGGCCGCTGTCCATGGAGCCGATTTTCGATGGCGAAACTCTCGATGGATGGAACATTATCCCCGATCGCCAGTCGGAATTTCGGGTCGATGACGGCGCGCTACGCGTGCTTGACGGCCCGGGCCAGATCGAGACGGATGAGCTCTACAAGAACTTCGTCCTCCAGATGGACATCTTCTCGAACGGCGACCACCTGAACAGCGGCGTGTTTTTCCGCGGACCGAAGGGCGTGTTCTGGCGGGGCTACGAAGCGCAGGTGCGCAACGAGTGGAGAGAGGAGCGGACCAGACCCCACGACTTCGGTACGGGCGGCATCTACGCCATTCAGCCGGCGCGGGTGGTGGTCTCGAGCGATTACGAGTGGTTCCATATGACCATCCTGTGCAACGACAACCATTTCGCGGTCTGGGTCAACGGCCATGCGGTGGCCGATTTTCTCGATATGCGCCCGCGGGTCGACCACGGCGACGCGAAAGTCGGCTATGTGGGTGATGCCGGCACCATTCACCTGCAAGGCCACGACCCGGCAACCGATTTGTCGTTTAAGAACATCAATATTCAAGAATATCCTTCTGGCGACTAGGCGCTTGTGCCGAACGCACAACGGGAGTGGGCACAGTGCGAATTGACGTCCACGGACATGTGTTTGCCGACCCGCGGCTCATCACGACCGCAAGCGGGACGCCGTTTATGAGCGCCGAGCAGCAACTCGAGGTCATGGAGCAGAAGGGCGTCGACATGACGGTGATTCTGCCCCTGACCTCCGCCGAGGCGCCCGCCGAAAAGCAGAGCGTGGGTGAAGTGCTTGGGATCTGTGAGAAATACCCGGGCAAATTCATCCCGTTCTGCAATGTCGATCCGCGATTGCCGCGCGACCCGATGAAGATCGCGCCCGAAGACCACATCCGTGTGCTCGAGCAGTTCAAGGCGCTCGGGTTTCGAGGGCTGGGCGAGCTTACCGCGCGCATATTCTGGGATGACCACCCCATGCAATGCCTGCTCGAGGCCTGCGAGGCCGTGGGGTTTCCCGTGACCTTTCACACCATCACGCCGGACGTGGACAGCTACGGCGTATTGGATGAGGTAGGGATGCCCCGCTTCGAGAAGTGTCTGCAGAAGTTCCCAAACCTGGTGTTTTTCGGGCATAGTCCGGGATTTTGGTCTGAAATCAGCGGGGACGTGACACTCGATACCAAGAACGCGTACCCGAAGACACCCGTTGCGGAAGGCGGGGTGTTGAAACGCCTGATGCGTGAGTATCCGGGCGTGTACGGCGATCTGTCGGCCGGAAGCGGGTTGAATGCACTGCAGCGTGACGCGGTGCACGCCTATGCGTTCATGGAAGAGTTCCAGGACCGGCTGATGCTGGGGTTGGACTACTGTTCACCTAAGAACGAGATGGAACACGTCGAATGGCTGACCGCCGCCCGCGACGAGGGCAGTATCGGCAGCGAAACATACGAGAAAATCATGTGGAAGAACGCCAATCGGGTCTTGAATCTGGGCTTGGAGTAGACCGGAGACATGACCCTTCTCCGCGCACGGCCGCGTGGAGGGATTTGAGGGAGCAGCATCATGATCGTGGGGATTATCGGCGCCGAGAACTCGCATTCGAAAGCCATCGCGAAGATCCTGAACGTCGAGAAGAAGATCAAGGGCATTTCAGTCGACTACCTCTGGGGCGAAACAGAGGTGTTTGCGAAAGATACGGCTGAAGAGGGCAAGATCCCGAATATCGTCAAGAAACCGAAGGACATGCTGGGCAAGGTGGATGCGGTACTGGTAGATCATCGGCATCCGAAGTACCATCTCGATGCTGTGCGGCCGTTTGTCGAGCAGGGCATTCCCACGTTTGTCGACAAGCCCTTCTGTTTCAAGCCCGAGAAGGGCGCGGACTTCCTGAAACTGGCCCGAAAGTCAGGTGCGCCAGTCACGTCGTTCAGCGTGGTGCCGATGCAGGCAAGCTTCCGGAAATTCAAGAAAGCTATCGAGCAAATCGGCACCGTGGTGGCGGGCTCGACCTACGGCCCCTGTGACCTCAACAGCAAATGGGGCGGCGTGTTCTTTTATGGAATCCACCAGGTCGAAATGGCTTTAATGGCGTTTGGATACGATGTAAAATCGGTGTTGATCACGAAAAACGGCAACGGCGCCACGGGCCAGCTCATGTATACGGACGGCAAGATCATTACGATGAACCTTGTGAAAGAGGGCGCGCCGCGTTTCGGCATCTCGGCCATAGGCAGCGAAAAGGCCACACATTCGAATCTGCCCATGGATAAGAGCCCCTATCTGAGCGGGGTCAAGACGTTTTGTGCGATGTTCAAGTCGCGGGTCGAGCCTATCCCGCACGACCTTATCCTCCGTCCGGTCCAGGTGCTGGACGCACTGGCCCGTTCGAAGAAGTCCGGGCAAATTGAGAAAGTGATCAAGTAGCTTGCCGCAAGGCAGCGTCAGGGGGAGTGCTGCGTGGAGGACCTGTCCGAATGGCGGGTCCTCCATCGGCAGTTTTCGCGGACAGCGGGGCGCGTAATCGGGAGCGTTTGCAATGGGGTATGTGCATGGCTACTCGGCATACGAGGCGGGCCGCCTGCGCAATTCGGCCAACGCATTAAGCGAGCTGCTTCACGCGGGTGTGCGGTATCCCGCGGGTGCTCTGGTGCTCGAGGCCCCGTGCGGCGTGAGCGCGCAGACCGGGTTTCTTGTCCGCAACAGTCCCGGTGCGCGATTTATCTGCATGGATATATCGACCTTGTCTGTTGCCGCGGCCGCGCAGGACTGGCCGGGACCCGCGTTTCTGGCCGCCGATATCTATGCGCCGCCCTTCCTGCCTGGCGCGTTTGATCATGTGTTCGCCTGTTTTGTGCTCGAGCACCTGAACCGTCCGGCCGAAGCGCTCGGTAACCTGCTGCGTGTGTTGAAACCGGGCGGAACGCTGACCTCGATCGAGGGCGACCACGGCTCGTGTTTCTTCCACCCTGAAACACCCGAGGCGTTGGCGGCCTGGGCTTGCCTGCCCAAACTGCAGGCCCTGCTGGGCGGCGACAGTCTGATCGGGCGGCGCTTGTATTCCGTGCTTGCGGGCGCGGGCCTCGACGATGTCCGTGTCGAGCCGATTCGCATCTACTGCGACCCAAGCCTGCCGCACATGATGAAAGGATTTGTCGAGGATACCATCGTTGGGATGCTTCGCGGGATCGAGTCCGAGGTTATCCAGCGCGGCATGCTCGATGCAGCGGTGTTTCGCAAAGGTGTCGAGGACATTTTGGCGATTAAGACCCATCCGGAAGGCGCGTTCTGTTACACGTTCTTCCGGGCCATTGGAAGAAAACCGGACTAACCTTTGAAAGGAACCAGACCATGATAGCACGACGTTCATTTCTGAGCATGACCGCGGCAGCCGGCGCGGTATGCATGACGGGCATCGAGACCGCAGGCGCGGCGGAGGCTGACGCGGGCCGCGAGTACTACGAATGGCGCGCGTACCACGTGGACACCGAAGCGCAGAAGGCAGGGCTGCTCGAGTTTTGGGCCAATGCGGCGATCCCCGCATACAACCGGCTGGGCGTGACCCCCGTGGGTGTGTTCGTGGCGCAGGACGCGTTGAGCCCGGTCTATGTGCTGTTGCCGCATTCCTCGGCGGAGTCCGCGGCGGCCGCGACCGCACGATTGCTGGATGATGCCGCATTTCTGGAAGCAGGGGCTGACTTTCTCGACGCGCCCGCGTCGTCTCCGGCCTACACGCGCATCGAAAGCAGTCTGATGAAGGCGTTTGCGGGCATGCCGCGGCTAGAACGGCCGACCGAGGCGGCCTCGCGGGTCTTCCAGTTGCGCATCTACGAAAGCCCGAGCGTGAAGACCGGCCAGAAAAAGATCGAGATGTTCGACATCGGCGAGATCGCCATTTTCCGAAAGACGGGGTTGAATCCGGTGTTTTTCGGTGAAACCCTTATCGGAACGAAGATGCCCAATCTCACCTATATGCTGGGCCTTGAAGACGCCGACGCCATGAAGACCGCCTGGGATACGTTCCGCGTCGATCCGGATTGGCTCGAATTGCGTGCGATACCCGAGTATGCCGACGACAAGATTCTTTCCGGCATTACTAACATCGTCATGCATCCCGCCGAATGCTCGCAGATCTAGCATAGCGGGAGAGATGCGCAGCGCTTATGGGTCCTAGTGCTTTACCTGGCTGGGACCTACATTTCAGTGCAAGCAAGACCGGTTGACATCCACGGCCCTTTCTGTCGTGCCCGCGCCCGTTCAGCCATGCGCCGAAGGAGCGAGAATTGGCGTCGAGGATGAAGTGTTTCCAACCAGCGGCTGCATCAACAGAACAAGCTGTTCCAGATACCGTGATCTTCGGGGGTTCTCGGCGATGCCCACATTCGTGGAAATGGGACCGTTTTCCTACAATTCTGGCTATTAGTAATATGTGATTTATTCAGATAGGTTGACGCAAGCTTAGCCTTCCGATACAATGTGATCGGTGCTGCACTTAGATCTGCAGGTGTGTGCAAAAGAGCCGTGTGTTGCGGCTCTCATGAAACGCGAGGGGGTCGAGGCATGCGATATGTCGTGCGTTGTTCGTTCTTTCTTGTTGCGCTGATTGTGTCATTGGCACTGGCCGGATGTCCTCCGCCGGATTCGCCCAAACCACCCACGCAGCATCCGCCTAGACCTCCTGCCATCACATCGTTCACCATCAATGACGGGGCCCAGGAAACCGAAGAGCGCGCGGTTACGCTGCGTATCGAGTGCACGGGCGAGCCTACGCATCTCATCGTGTCCGAAGCGGCCGATTTTGCCGGTGCCGAGTGGCGATCCTATGAGGCCACCTCGACTCTTGAACTCTCCGAGGGCGCTGGCGAGAAGACCGTCTATGCCAAGGTCCGGGCCGGTACGCGGGAGTCTTCACGCGAACATGCCTCGATTGTGTTGGTGGTTCGTGCTGCGTTTCCCTGGGAAGACGCTGGCCCGGTTTCGGGGACCGTTGCGTTGCCACCCGGTGTGGGGGATGTGAAGCTGCAGACCTTCTCCGGCGCTGCATTTGTCGCCCCGGACGGCGGCTTTTCCATGCCGCATTCCTTTGAAGGGCGGTATTTGGGCATCGCGCTGGACCCGGACGATGATCCGGTGTTGCTGGGCTGGCTCGACGCGGCGTATGGCGATGGCCAGGTCATCAGTCCAACCACCACGGCGGATGTGATTCTCTTCTACGTGCTTCGCGGTCCAATGCTCCCCATGGAACACTGGGGCGCTTTCCGTGATGCCATCGAGCAAAGCGGCTTGTCCGAACCTTTGGCGGCGGTCATAAGGAAGAGTCTCGAGGCGGATCCGAAAGCGCTCAGCCGCGGCGCTCCGGAAATACTGGCGGCTATTCAATCCGCCGTCGATGAAGTGGCGCTCATGGCCAGCGGAAAGCAGATCCCCCGCGCACGAACGGCTCCCGCCTTGAAAGCGTTGCATATCCAGCCCACTACGCAGGGCGGGGTCTCGGTAAACAACTTGGGCTCGGTGGAATCTATCAACACGATCCAGATCAGCAATGACCGGCGCCGGCCGGCATGGATTTTTATCGAGCATCTCCGCGATCACATCGAAGATGACCTTGGAGCGCGGGTAACCGAGTATAACGAACTGTTCTTCGACGGCCGGCTGGACTCGGTCACGGGGCTGGGCGGAACAATCTCGACACTTGCCGACATTGCCTCCGGCAACTTGGCATACACCCCGGTCGAGCTTGACCCCATTTTCATCCCCAACTCGGAA
>SLSB01000091.1 GCA_007130675.1 Candidatus Hydrogenedentota bacterium
TCGCCTCTGGACATGGCCACCACGTCTCCGCCGTCCAGCCGGGCGTAGTTGCCCTCGATAGCTTTCGATGGCCCGCCAATCTCGAGCACGTGCGATTCGCCGTCATCCATCGTGAAGCTTACGCGCCGCACAGGCTCGCCCAGCGGCGCGGCATCGGTATAGTCCGAAGCCTTCCAACCGGCCAACGCCCCCGCCAGGGTCGTAATGGCCGTGGTGTCGACGTCGAGATCGGCGGCCGGCTGGGCAACCGCCCACGCATCCTCTTCCTTGACCAAGACGACTTCCGCCTCGGGCAGGTCCATCTCGATGCGGGTCACCGAATCCCTGTCAAGACTGAGGCTCTGCAGATCAAACAGGTCCGAGCCTTTCGGGAAGAGACGCCCGAAGTTATACGAAGAAAGCTTGTAGACCACGGGGTCGGCGGCGTCCGCGAGACGCACATAGCCATCCGGACCCGACTCGGGCCGCCCGCCCTCGATGACAATCTCATTCGCGCCGCCGTCGAGAGTGACCACGCATTTGAATCCCGGCTCGGCCAGCCCCCATTCCTCGAGGGTGTCCGGGTCCACGATCTCCGAAGCATTCAACGGGTTCAATACATTCAAAGCCGAATCGAGGCCCGTCCGCTTAAAGTCTTGGCCGGGCATCCCTCCTTGGGCCAGCACCCATTCGTATTCCGGCTCGGCGGGCGGCACCAGTGCTTCGCCCTCGTCTTCGGCATCCTCGGAGGGTTTTTCGCGTTTCTCGAACACCAGCTCCTTATCGGGCATGGTCAGAGCAAGCCTGACGACGTCGTCGCGCTCGACCTGCACAATCTCCGTATCGGTCCAAGGAGCGGGTTGCGGCGCCTGCGCGATATCATCGCTCCAGATTTGCGCTTCACGGCGGAAATTCACGTCGCCCACATACACGGTGCTGTCGTCAACGGTGCGCACGAATACCTGGCCGGAGCGCGGAGCTCTTCCACTGAGCACATGCGCCGCCGGGGCATCGGTCTCTCCGGTGTAAGCCAGCACATGAAAGGCTTCGCCGTCGGCCAATTCAAACTCGCTGATATCATCGCCGGTGACGTCGCGTGCGCGCAATTCGCCCCGCAATTCCGACAGTTTCGTCACAAATTCCTCGATCTTTTCGAGGTTTGCGGGTGCATTGTAATGACTTGCCACCCGCCAGACATTCGGGTCTTCCGCATCGCGCTCGAGTACTACCCTGTCCTCGGGTGCGCCGCCCGCGTACAACTCGAGCTTCGTGACTGCGCCCGTCGAGACCGTCTCCGGAACAAGGGCAGTCATTCGCTCTCTGAGATGGTCCTCGATTGCAACCGGCCGGTCCTGAACCTGTTTCAGCACCACCAGGGCCGCTAGAATCGCAAAAATCACTGCCAAGGGAGCGAGATTCTTCCAATTTCTCATAACGCCTCTCTCCACAAATCCTGTTCGGCGGTTCGCATCCCGTCCACACGCGGCCGGCATCAGTCCGCCGGACCGCCTCCTTCGTTCATAAAGGACATCGTGTATGCGTTGCGCGACTGACGCCGCACCACGGCAACCACCACGCCCAGGGTCACAATGGTCAAGTTCACCAGCACAAAGTTCACGAAACGCCAGAAGCTGGTTTGCCGGTCGCTCGGCCTCGAGATCGTGCGGTCCACCGGCTTGCGGCTGCGCACATTGACCAGCTCATCGCCCAGCGTAACCGCGTCGATGCTGTTCAGAAACAGGTCGGCGTTCGAGCGTTGCAGGAAATCGCTGCGGAACATCTGCGAAGCGCCAATCAGCACCAGCCTGCCCGGCGCCGGCGTCAACGGCTCCGCGGGAGGCTCCTCTTCGTCGTCCGGCGGAGGCGGCGGCATCCCCGGCTGCGGAGGTTGCGGCGGCGGCCAGTCCGGCCGCCCATGCTCGCGGTAGGCGTCCGGAAACCGCCCCGTCACCAGAGCCATCAGCGGATACTGGTCGCCGGAGGGCGGCGCATTGAACGCTTCCTGGGTCAATTGCGCGTGTGGCGATACCGTCCACGCATTTCTGCTCGTATGCATGATCGTACGGGCTTCGAGCCCGTGCTTCTTGAGCTCTTCCTCATCCAGGGTAATGGCCGTCCCCCACAGATACGTGATGAACCCGAGGCGATTCGTGATCGAGGTTTCGGTGTCCATGTGCTCACTGGTCACCTCGATGTGCATCGGGCTGTTGATTGGCATCCCGCCGCCCAACAGACTCTCGAGGGGGTTGCCGCTACGGATGGTCAGCGGGAAACTGTTCACATCCATCAGCAGGTAATCGTCCACACCCAAGCCGTATTGCGCGAGCAAGGGGTTGATCTCGGGGTTCTCGTCGCGGCGGCTCATGGTGATCCCCTGGCTCGTGGTCTGGTAGTCCCACAGATAGTTCTGCACGGCCAGCACAACCGACTTGCCGGATGCCAGGGCGCGGTTGATCTCCCAGCGCTGGCGTTCGTTCAACTCACGGGGGTTGATGACGGCCAGTGTGTCGTATTCCTCGGGCAGCGGACTGTCTTTTGTCAACTCGACGCGGCGCACATCATACTTTTCGGATTCGAGATAGGCTTGCAGCAAGTCGTAGGGGTCGCGCTGCTCGGGAATCTGCTGGCCCATCTGCATCATGATCTGGCGCATCTGCGGGTCCATGGCGAAGGCCTCCTTCGGGGCCACCAGGGCCACCACGGGGGTCTCCTCCAGGGTGAGTTTATAGATGATGTTTACCAGCCGGTATTCGAGCTGTTGGAGCGTCTCGGGGGTGACCTGCGGGATGATCTCCTCGGCCTCCGCGCCGAGGCCCACTCCGATGCTCGAGTATACAAGCCGGTGGCTGATTTCGTCGCCCGACATCACCTGGACACCGAACGGTTCGACGCCCTTCTCGAGCATGCGGCGCTCGGCTCTGTCGGTCAGGTCTTCTTCTTCCTCGCCGAAGGCCGGCGCGGCAGTCATGACATTGGCTGCCTGAAGGTAAACCACATCCGGCTCGACCATGCCGCCGGATGCAACCCGAAGCTCGTCGAGCTTGCCGACAATCTCCTGCTCGAGTTGTCTATACGCGGTGGGCATGTCGCTGCGCGGTGTAATGTACAGATTGACCTGCACCGGACGCCGGAGTTCTGCCAGAATGCTCTTGGTGGCCGGCGACACGGTGTAGATTTTGTCTTCGGTAAGGTCGAAGCGATAGAGGCTGGTTCCGGTAGTGAGCCAGTTGAGGGCCAGGCCAATGCCCAGGCACATCGTAATCGCCGCACCGAACTGCACCCGCATTCCCGGCCGGTTGCGCCCCTCGATATACATGGCGTTCAACACCAGAAACAGGGTCGTCCACGCCACAAAATAGACGATGTCGGCCACCTCAACCACGCCACGGATGAACGCGTTGTAATGGTCGATTACCCCGACCAATTGGCTCAACGTCGAGCCAAGCCCAGGGAAAAAGCCGTCAATGTAGCCGGCAATGAAGTTGGTCCCGAGCAGAAATACGCCGAAACACGCGAGCAAGGTGACCACAAATGCCACAATCTGGTCCTTGCAGAATCCCGAGAAGAATAGCCCCATCGAAAGAAACATCGCACCGAGCAGACTAGCGCCCAGATAGCCCCCGAAGATCATGCCGACGTCAGGGTTGCCGAGCACGGCAAGCATCAGCGGCAGTGTGAACGTGGCGGCCAGCGTCAG
Source organism: Candidatus Hydrogenedentota bacterium (assembly GCA_007130675.1). Classification (GTDB taxonomy): domain Bacteria; phylum Hydrogenedentota; class Hydrogenedentia; order Hydrogenedentales; family SLHB01; genus UBA2224. The sequence goes on from SLSB01000091.1 coordinate 3,677, forward strand.
CAGATAAAACACCAGCGAGGCGATAAACTTGCCAAGCACCAGCTCGCGTGCCCGCATCGGGAAGGTCAACAGCATTTCCCACGTGTTCTCTTTGCGCTCTTCAGCCCACACGCGCATGGTGACCGCGGGGATGAACACACACAGAATGATAGGCAAGTTGGCGAAGAAACTGCGCATGTCGGCCACTGGAAATGTGAAGAACGTGGTCATGAAAAGCCCCACGCTCATGGCCAGAAACACGATCATAAAGATATAGCCGATGGGGGACGTGAAATACGCCCCGAGATCGCGCATTACAATGGTTTTGATATTCTTCATTGCGCCTCTCCCTTGTCACTGTCGCTTACTGCCGCGGGCTCAGGTTCTGTGAGCGCCAGAAACGTCTCCTCGAGACTGAGCGGGCGCTCGGTCAGTTCGCGGAGTTCCCAGCTCTTGAGTTTCGCAAGCTTGCCGATCTCACGCCATTGCTCAGTACCAGTCTTGCCCACAATCCGGAATGTCACAAAACCGTCGGTTCCGCCCACATACTCGACCCGCTGCGTGCCATCGAGTCCCGAGAGCAGCCGCTCGATCTCCGGGCGGTCACCCTTCACCGACACCTCCGTGCGCTCGTACTTCTTCGCCCGGGCGCGCAACTCCTGCAGCGTGCCGTCGCCCACGATGCGGCCCCGGTTGATGATGACAATCCGATCCGCGGTCGCCTCGACTTCCTGGAGAATATGGGTCGATAGGATCACCGTCTTGCCTTTCGCCAGCCCCCGAACCAGCTCCCGGATCTCGATGATCTGATGCGGGTCAAGGCCCGAGGTCGGCTCATCGAGAATGATAATGTCCGGGTCGTGAATCAGGGCCTGCGCCAGGGCCGTGCGCTGGCGATACCCCTTGGACAGTTCGCGCACTATCTTGCGGTACATGGGTTTGAGCCCGCACTCCTCCACGACAACATCGCGTCGTTCGCGCAGTCTCGCGCCGTCAAGCCCCCTGGAACGCCCCACGAAATTGAGGTACGAACGCACTTCCATATCCATATAAAGTGGAAGTACTTCCGGCAAATAGCCAATGACCTTGCGGACCCCGAGCGGGTTCTCGAGCACATCCATCCCGCCCACGATGGCCGTGCCGCTCGTCGGGTGAAGATAGGTTGTCAGGATCTTCATCGTCGTCGATTTGCCCGCCCCGTTCGGACCCAGCAGGCCGACAATCTCGCCCTGCTTGACTTCGAACGACACCCGGTCGAGCGCCCGCACGGGGCCATAGTGCATCGTCAGGTTTTGTGTTTTGATCATCTGTCACATGCTCCTGAACCTGGACCCGGCGTCCCGGAATTGGGAGCGCCTCCGTGATCGCCCTGTTTGGTTGGGACAGCCGCCCACCGAAACGTCTGGCGCATCGCATACCAAGTAGCCAGGCAGCGTGCCAGCGCCATTTCAGCAGGGCATAGCATCCCCTCTGCCGGGGAGCAAAGAGCGTGCCCAAAAGACAGGCTTTTTGAGAGCAACTACGATAGCATCGTTTCCCGTTATGTTTCAAACGGTTGCCGGTTCTTGCGGGTCCGTGGCCAGGCACACCCGATGAGGATGGGTATGCGCATTTGCGGTAAAAACACCCCAAATGAAGCACGCGATGCGCTCGCGAGTGCGCGCGAACCAAATCCGCATTCACGAAAAAGCGGCATCCCTCACGTGACGGATGCCGCCCCAAAGATCTTCAGTCCATCGTTACTGTGGTATCGCCTCGGTATCGTTAACAATAAGCGTCTGGCCATCCCAGGAACCGTCCAGTGACATTCCCAGGATGCTGATCGAGAACTTGCCGTCTTCCACCTTGTACTCACCCATGGCGCCATCAGGCATGAGTGTGGCGATCTGCCCGCCTTTGACCAGTACCCTGCGGTCATCTTGGAATTCAACGACATACTCGTCCAGCTGCCAAGTTGTTCCGGCCAGGCCCTCGACGTCTTCATCAACAGCGGGATCATCTGGTTCTTCCGCCGGCGGAACCTCAGGCACATCAGGCACTGGTTCGACCGGAGGGGGCGCTGCCGGATCGACGGGAACAGGGGCCGTCGGGTCGGCCGGGGCAGGTACCGCCGGTTCTTCTCTGGGGCCGCAGCCTGCGATCGACGCAATGCAAAAACCTACCACCAATGTCAGCAAAACGTTTCTCATCGGATACTCCTCTCCTACTGGCTCGTTGGAAACCTTGTTGCACCTTGTGTCATTCACTTCAGGTTCAAATTGAATCTTAACACGGCCCGGGGCAAAATCCAAGCAATTTTCGCATTCCGGAAGCCTGCTCATGAATGCCCCAACTGCTGGGCAACATGTAACACTTGCACGGGGCAAATTGTACTATAGCCAGCTTCGTGATGAGGCGCGAGAACGCGCCAGCTCAAGGCATTCCCGCGCAGCGTGCGGCCTACCGAGGCCCGCCGCGCGGTTACGCATAGACGTTTGGCATTCGAGCAGGGTGCCATGCCCGCGTATCCCGTGGAAGGAGACGCGTTGACTGAAACGAACGTGCGATCCGTCCGTGCATAGCGCGGCAGGGTCGCGCCCGATTCTGCGGCATGGCATCCCAGCCGAATGCCTCGAAGGCGCCGATCTGCGTTCAGCGGAACGCATCCGGCCGCGGCAACACACATGTCGCGTGAAATTGAACCAGGCCCACTGCACGCTACCGTGTGCCGCGGCCGGATACGTTCCGCTTCTCTCGTGGGCAAAAAAACGTGTCGCCCGATAACCTGGGCGCACGCATTGGGGTAAGACATTGCCTCGCGTTTGACGCGGCCCGTTTCGATTTGCTAGACTTCCTTCGTTAAAACAAACGTACGCCTCGTGTAAGAACGCATCGAAGACAGCCGGCGGCCGTAAGGGCCTTAAAATTCGCCTGCCGAGACCGCGGAGCACGACGGAACCACAATGTGAATTCTGTCCCGCACCGTCTTCGACCGTGCGGGATTTTTATGTGAGGCGAGGGAAAGGAGGTGACTGCTTTTGCCTAAGCCACAGAAGATAGAAGCCGTGGCCGAGATCAAAGAACGCATCTCGGAGAGCCAGATCGTCATTCTGACCAAGTACATCGGCATAAATGCCGGTCAGGCCACCGAACTTCGCGCCAAGCTGCGCGACGCAGATGTCCGGTTCAAGATCTTCAAGAATACGCTTGCAAAAAGGGCGCTGGACGAACTGGACCTGTCTGACGCGGTGGAATTCCTTGATGGGCCGATCGCATGGGCGTTTTCGGACAACCCGGTGACGCCTGCCAAGCTGCTCACTGAGTTTGGCAAGGACGTGCCCGTGGTCCAGATGAATGGCGGCATTCTCGAAGGAAAAATTGTTTCGCTTGAACAATTGAAAGCCCTCGCCGCTCTGCCGCCACACGAAGTGTTGCTGGCCCAGATGGTCGGCACCATTGCAGCGCCACTGCGAAACTTTGTGGGCGTGCTCAACGCCTTGCCCCGCAACTTGGTCAATGTGCTTGACCAAATCCGCAAACAGAAAGAAGAAGCTGGAGAAACCGCCGCTTAATAGCCGAGCGGCCTGAACACGACAGGAGTTACTACGAAATGGCAGAGAAATTGGACGCGATTATCGAGCAGATCGCTGAGTTGTCGGTGCTCGAGTTGAGCGAATTGATCAAGGCCCTCGAAGAAAAGTTTGGCGTCGAAGCGGCTGCGCCGATGATGATGGCCGGCGCAATGCCAGCCGCAGCAGGAGCTGAAGCAGCTGCAGACGAGGGCCCCAGCGCCTATGACGCCATCCTCAAGGAAATCGGCTCGCAGAAGATTCAGGTCATCAAAGAGGTGCGTGCCATTACCGGGCTTGGACTCAAGGAAGCCAAAGAACTGGTTGACGGCGCTCCCAATGCGGTCAAAGAAGACTGCAACGAAGACGAAGCCAAGGAGATCAAGGAAAAGCTCGAGGCGGTCGGCGCGGTCGTCGAACTCAAGGGCAAGTAATCCTCAAGACGCAATGCCAACAACGAAAACGGCAGGCCGCATACCTGGCCTGCCGTTTACATTGCCTGACTCGAGCCGACACCTCAACCCAGCGTACGCTGCAACCCTACGACGATACCCTGAATCTGCACATCCCCTGCCGGCACCATCATCGAGCGCATGGCGGCATTGGACGGGCGCAGCTCGACCATCGCGCCCTGCTGCGGATAGAACCGTTTTACGGTAGCCTCATCGTCCACCAGAGCCACCACGATATCGCCTTTGCGCGGGCGGCGGTTTGGATCCACCACAATGATGTCGCCGTCGAGGATGCCGTCTTCGATCATGCTGTCACCCTGCA
>SLSB01000225.1 GCA_007130675.1 Candidatus Hydrogenedentota bacterium
AAACACATGCGCGTCGGCAATCCGCTCGGAAAACACCTGCGTGAGGGCATACTCGCGCTTCACCCGTTGCGCGAGCGAGCGGTCGGTGGTCTCGGGGTCCTGGCGGCTGACACGCTCTGTTTCACCCGGCATGCAAATGATGCGCTCGGCATCGTAGAGCGGCACCCCGATGCGCATGTGGCGGCGGCGAAACTCCTCGAGACCATGTTCGGCGAGCTTCGCATCCACCAGCTCGCGCACCAGCGCCGTGGTCAGCGGCCCGACCGCGGCCGACATGATCTGGGCCTCGACTTCGGCGGCAATGGCCTCGGCGCGCGACCGCTCCAAACGGGTTTCGCGCACAAGGGCGTCCACGATACGCGAACGGTCCCATTCGCAAAGCGTTTCGCTGCTCGTCCGCACAAATAGAGCGCCCTCGTGGGTTTCCCCGCGCAGACGCTGTTCCCATTGAGCCTCGTCGAAGTCGTCCAGCAAACCTTGAAGATCGCCGCGCCGGAGCGTGGTGACGCGCGCCCGTTTGCGGCGGTGGCGCGCGAACGCAAGGGCCGTCTTCGCGTGGCCCATCTCCAGCAACACCTTCTCGACCGCATCCTGAACCTGAACCACCGTGGGGGCGCGCCCTTCGAAGTGCTTGCTCAGGTAAAGGGTCACGCCCGAGGCGAGGCTCTCGGCCCGATCGCAATCCTCTTCGCCCGCGGTCTCCGAAGCGCGCAAGATGGCCGCGGCAATTTTGCCCTTGTCGAAAGGTTCCTCGCGCCCATCCCGTTTGATGACCGTCCGCACCAGCGCGGGCGGGCGCATGAGAGGCGAGTCGAACCGCAACTGTTCGTCGTACGCCCCCTCGCGCGCCGAATCCGGCGTCGGCTGTCCCCAGGTTGTCTCTTGGTCGTCCTGCTCACTCATGCTCTTTCACGACTCCACGGCGCAACGGGACACACCGCGCGCGTCCCGAAAAGTGCAACGAAATGCCCGGCAGTAGTTTACCGGGTTTTGCCGGGCAGCACAAACGAACGGCAACCCCTCCCACGCACCCGCACATCCTCTCACCAACTCTGGCACTCCTGAGATAGTGAGGCATGCCCTGGCTTGGGTTGCGCAGAAAGCATCTGCTTCCCTATGCGATCAGATTGCGTTGGGATATTGCACGGGAACCTGAGGCGTCAGACAAGCGCAATCACTTCATGCAAAACCGTTTGCGTGAGACTCGGATCCCCTGCCAGATGAACGTTGTGAAATGCCCGAGTTAGATGAGAAGGCCCTTGAGTTCATCCATAAACTCATTGAGGTCCTTGAATTGGCGGTAGACCGAGGCAAATCGCACATACGCCACTTGGTCGATGTCCTTCAGGCGGTCCATCACCGCGCTGCCAATGGCTTCGGTCGACACTTCACTTTCCGCCGAATTGAACAATGCCCGCTCGACATCGTCGATGAGCGATTCGACCTGTTCGAGGCTCACGGGGCGCTTTTCACAGGCCTTAAGAAGGCCGCTCTTGATTTTCCACCGGTCAAACGCTTCGCGGCGGCCATCTTTCTTAATGACCATTTGCGCGACCTCTTCGATGCGCTCGTAGGTGGTGAAACGCCGCCCGCATTTGAGGCATTCGCGCCGCCGCCGAATTGCGTCGCCTTCTTTAGACGACCTGGAATCTACAACCTTGCCTTCCGTGTGACTGCAGAATGGACAACGCATCAGGACAACGCTTTCCCAGTTTTTAGGCTGCTAACACCACAAGAGAATCCATATTCTCAACCCGTACAACTACATATTGTGGCGTTACTTTAGCAAATTGGGGCGGAGGCGTCAAGATAGAAGGTCAGTTGTGTTTCACCGTAGACCCGCTCGCGGTCCTTTTGAAACGGCCCGAAGGTCTCACCAAGCGGGCTGCGCGACGAATGCTCGAGCACAATCACACCACCCGCCGCAAGAAGACGCAGGTCAGCCACATGAGCAAGCAATCCTGTGAAGTCATGCTGCTTGAAAGGCGGATCCGCGAAAATAATGCTAAAAGGAGGGCCCGCCTGAAGTTTGGCAACCCCGCCGGGAAGATTGGCCTGGATGCACGCCGCATGCGTGTCAAGGCGCGTCTTACGCAGGTTCTCGCGCACGAACCGGATATCCTTGTCGACAAACACCGCGTGTTCCGCGCCGCGGCTCAGCGCCTCGATCCCGTTGGCCCCTGAGCCTGCATACAAATCGAGAAACCGCGCCCCCGCCACGTGGCCACCAAGCATGCTGAACAGGCTCTCGCGCACCCGGTCCAGCGAAGGGCGCACGTTCGGCCCCTTAGGCACGACCAGCCGCGTCCCTTTAGCTTTCCCCGCGATTATCCGCATGATTCCACGCTCCTGGCCCGCTGCGCTACAGGCTCCGTCCTCTGGGGATAACCTGCATGAAAACACTCCTGCTGCGTATATCGCGCAACAAAGTCAGGAAATTCTCCCAAAATATCCTCGATTCACGGTCCCTTATTGACCCCTGTCAAATAATATCCCGAAACTCGATACAAACTGTTTACTAGCATGGGCATACGCCTTTACAATCGCTGTGGCACGACTTAGACGCATTGAATGCGCCGGGCCACCCGTGTTTCTCATGGATTTATGGATTGGGCGGCCCCTTGACAATGCGTGGCCTGTGGATAACCTGTGGAAAACCCCGAGTCTCAGGCGCCTCAATGCGTCGATTTGATGGAATCCAGCCGGGGAACCGAGTAGGTTCCCATCAGCATCTGATCGAGCACACTGACATCGGTGCAGTATTCGCGCGCATTCTCGAGGCTGATGATCTTCTTCTTATACAGGTTATACAGGTATTTCTCGAACAGGAATGAATGTGACACGGTCTGTTGCATCCCAATGCGGATGGCATCGGTGTTGCCCCCGATAATGGCATCGGTGATCGGCTTGATGTCGTTGAACAGCAGCTCGAGGGCGGGAACGCGCCCCCCGCCTTGGCGCGGCACCAGGCGCTGGCAGATCACGCAGCGGATGCAATCGCGCAATTGCAGTTTCACCAGGTCGCGTTCAACGGGATCAAAGAAGCTTACCACACGATTAACAACCTCCGATGCGGTGTTGGCGTGCAGGGTGCTTATCACGAGGTGCCCCGTCGCCGCGGCGTTGATCGCCGAGCGAATCGTGTCGGGATCGCGCATCTCGCCGATCACGATTACGTCCGGATCGTGCCGAAGCGCTCCCGTAACCGCCTCGAAAAACGTGCGCACGTCCGCCCCTGTGCTTCGCTGAGACATGATCGCCTTTTTGCGGCTCTGGACGTACTCGACCGGGTTTTCAATGGTGAGTATATGCACGTTCTTGTTCGAATTGATCCAGTCGATCAGAGCGGCCACGGTGGTCGATTTCCCGCTGCCGGTCATGCCGGTCACGAGAACCAGGCCGTGGTGCATTCGCCCGAGTTCCACCATAGTATCCGACGGGATGTTAAGGTCTTCGAACGAAGGGATCGTCTCGGGGAGAAAGCGAAACGTGCAATGGGGCGCGCCCCCTTTGACAAATGCCGAGACGCGGGCATACCCAAGGCCGGCCTGGTGGTAATTGAAACTGGTCTGGAAATCGCGTTCATACTCTTCCCAGTACTGGTCGCCCGCTATCTCGCGAATCAGCCCCCGGATCTGATGGGCCGAGAGCGGCCCCATGATCTTCGACTCCTGCGTCTTGTTGTCCACCCGGAACACAGGCGGGGACCCTGGAAACAGATGCACGTCGCTTGCTTTATATTGCACCATCGCCTGAAACAAAAGCTGGGTGCTCACGTGCTCGATGCGAAAATCCGTTCCCTGAACCCGCCACACTTCGGGCAGACGCACCGCCCCGGCAATCTTCTTCAGGTCCGTTTCCTGCGCCTCCGCGCCATCTTCGGATGCCGACTGCCACGACAACACATGCCACCCATCATCCTGGGCAAGGGCATAGTCGCCGGAAAGCGAGATCAGCAGCTCCTCCAAACTCTTGAAGTGACGCTCCTCGATGTGCATGCGCAACGTGAAGGTTTCAAAACTGCCCTCAAAGTCACCGCGTTCGGCAAGAATCTCGTAATTGTCCGCGCGCAGTTTTACTTTCTTTGGATGCCCCTCGGCCCGGCTCAATTCGGCTTCTGCAATACTGACAACTTCGGAAATGCTGCGCTCGCCCCCAATCCCGATAATATGCTCTGCCATAGGCCGAACCTCCACCGCTGTTATGCTTTTTGGGCTGTACTGCCCGCTTGGCGCATCCGCTTCGGACGTCACTATACCCTGCTTCACGAATAGTGTCAAAGACGCTTTTTTGCACGACGCGCATGACGTTAACCACCCCCGCGAGAGATATTGGCAAACCCTCCAAGGCCCGACGGGAAGCCTCCGCACAAAGAAGGTGATGTGTGACGCCGATGTCGTTCGGTGTGTTTCAAGTTTCTCAGCATTTGGGAAATTCACGAAACAATTGAAGTGTTTGACATGTTATCTGAAGAGGATTTGAAAGCCGTTAGCATGCGGGCGGCACGCCTTGGGATTAGGCAGCTCCTGGCGGGCGGTCTTACCTAGTTCTATAGGAGCCGCAGATGTGTGAATCAGGAGGTCGTGGTTATGGTGAATGAATCGCTCTCGGGCCTGCGCGAGGGACAGGTCAAATGGTTCAATGATACGAAGGGGTACGGGTTTATCGTCATCGACGACGCACCCGATATCTTTGTGCATTATTCGGCCATTAAAATGGAGGGGTTTCGCACGCTCAAAGAAGGTGATCTGGTGAGTTTCGAGCTGTTGCACGGCACCAAAGGGCTTCAGGCCATCAACGTGAGCAAGATCGATTCCGAGACCCAGCCGGGTGGCAATGGCCAAACACAACAGCTGCAAACCGGCAGCCCACAAAACGTGCACGAGTATCCAACCGAAATGCGGCGGCAATCCGCAGGCTAGTTGGCTAGCAGCACGTAACCAAAACTCTCCGGTGGCGCGTCGAAACGGTCTTCCGTAACCGTATGTGAGGTGCCCGGGCTGTCGTCTGCGGATACCGTGTCCCGGGTATAGGCGGTCGCAGGGCTATCGAGGGCCTCCGAGAAGCGGATAGTTACCGGGCGCGGAGCCTGATTTATCCAGAAAACTACATTCCCCACGACAGCGGCGTTCACATGACGCGGGTGCGACGATTCACACCTGCGAACGGCGGCCCCGCGCTCGGTCATGCGCGTGAAACACCCGATGGCGTGGTAAACGGGCCGGATGGCCCAGTCGCGGTCCTTAAAGTTCCACAACCCATAATTCATAAAGTTTTCCCCCGGATAATAGACCTCATGGAGGCACCATATCGTGAATCCGGCCACACCGCGGTTCAGACCCTCGAGTATGAAATCAAAGGTCCACAGCGCGTACGGGTAATCCTCCATAATGGGATTCGCAAACGTCCCCGAGCGCATGTCGTGAAACCCGAATTCCGCCACCACGAAAGGCTTCGGGTCGGGCTTCCGCGCAAGCAGCTCGAGCCGATCCTCGTAGAAGAACGGCGCCAGCAGCCGATCAGCATGCGGGAAATAACGGTGCGAGGCGAATAAGTCTACAGCGGCGTAGTACTCGTCGTTTTCTACACAGGCTTGAAACCACTCGAGCGCCGCGGTGTCGTCGCTTCCAATAATCTCGATATCGAGGCTCCGCCGTGCAAATTCTTGTTTGACGAGCTGGTGCAGTTCGACGTACCGCTCGAACGTATACCCAAGCTGGAGGAAATGGAGGTTGGGCTCGTTGGTGAGAGTCCATTGCCTCACACTGGTGAAGCCCTTATCCCGGATAAGATGTTCGAACAGGGCGCCAATCGCCCGCGCCATCTCCTCGGGACGCCCGAAGGGATCGTCCATGCCCCACTCGACGCCAGTCACGTTCACCACGGCGCCCAGTTCCTGATACAACTCGAGCGTGCGGTAGTGGCTCTCCATATTCGGCGTGTCAAATGTAAAGGTGGTCCAATCGCCGCTCGGGTTCCAGTCCGGGTACCAAAAGAACATCCGGACCCAACTGGGATCGAGCCAGCGGATGCGTTTCTCGCGCAACGCGATATCGGCATCGTCAATGCCGTGGGCGAGGTTTTCCGGGTTGAAAAACCAGCCGTCATCTTCCGCGCCAAACCCCACCAGGCTGTGACACGTGATTTCATCGGTAACAGTGATGCGCACCTCGTCTTCGATGGGCTTGGGCTGCAAGTTATCAAGGCGTGTCAGGCAAGTGTTGGTGAACAGTGCCTCGCCGTGGCCGTTTACGATCAGGCAGAACCGGGCGGAAACCGCGCCTTCCGGAGCGACCGCCCGCGCCCTCAGGGTCCGCCAATCCGTTTCCGTGTGGAGCCCGGACGATTGGCCGAAACTCAACCGCTCGCCCTCGGCGTCGTAAAACTCGATGGCCACATACGCGCCGTAGCCGCCGCGAACCCCTTCGGCCAGGATGTCGGCCGCGCCCGACAGGAGGTCATAGGGTGAAACGGGCACGCGCTGGCCAATGGTAGGCCACTCGATGGGCGCATCCTCAGGCACCGCAATTCGGGCAGCGGACCGCCCGGCCCTCTCAACCTGCTCCATCACCACTCCGGGCGCGCCGCCTTCCCAGGAGCTCAGCGCATCGTCGAACGACGGGTTGGACAAAAGATTAGACGTTGCGGCACACACAATAGCGGCATACACGCCAAGCAGCATGGTTTCCGGTCCTTTCAATGGCCCAGCGCGGCTTCCCGGCCAATTTGGCCGACGGACGCGCTCTCAAAAAACATTGGTTGTGTCAGTTCGGTCAATACCGTCCATCGGGTCCAGCAGACAACACTCACAGGGTACCACACCCCACCCGCCGCGCCACAAAACCTCGCATTTTGCGCTTGCGCCGGGCAGGCGCTCCTGGGCCGCCCGCAGGAATATCTTTGTCGCAGAAGGAGTTTTTGATTCGTAGCGGTTCCGTAAAGTACTCTTTGAAACCGGGCAAGAGGAGCTAACTTGGAGAATACGCAATGAAAATGGTTTGTCTTGCGGCGGTTTTCGCCCTGGCAAGTGTCTCGATGGTCGTGGCGGCGGACTCGCCACAGTTCCGGGGACCAAATCGCGACGGGCAATTTCCCGCTACGGGTCTGCTCAAAGAATGGCCGGAAGGTGGCCCCCCGGTGGCATGGGTGGCTCGTGGCATAGGTGCAGGCTATGCGTCGCCCTCCATCGTGGGAGACACCATCTATGTGCCGGGCACGCTGCCTGGCAACCAAGGTGCGTTGTTTGTGCTGGACTTGGAAGGAAACATCCTGAGCAGTCACCCCTATGGCCCCGAAACGACCGACAATCAGGCGCCCGGACCGCGTTCCACCCCGACGATCGATGGCGATCGGCTGTATCTGATCTCGGGACTGGGAGTGGTCACGTGTTTTCAGCTCCCTGATTGCACCATCCTGTGGCAGGTGGACATGATGGAGCGGTTCAACGGCCAGATGATTACGTGGACGATCGCCGAATCGCCGCTGATTGATGGCGATAACCTCATTTGCACGCCCGGCGGACCCGATGCCAGCGTGGTGGCGCTGGACAAGATGACCGGCGAGACCGTCTGGACCAGCACAGGGCTCAGCGAGGCGTCGGCCTATTGCTCGCCCGACGTGTTTGAAATTGGGGGGCGGCGTCTTATCGTGACCATGACCGCCAAGGCGGTGGTCGGAATAGACGCGGAAACCGGCGAAGTGTTGTGGACCCATTTTCACGAGACGAGTTATGACATTCATGCGGTGACGCCGGTGCTCTCGGGGCGGATGCTGTATTACACATCCGGGTATGGTTCCGGAGGCGGGATGCTGCTGCTCTCCGAGGACGGTTCGAGCGTCACCCCGCAATGGCGGGACGAGAATCTCGACTGCCAGCACCATGGCGTGGTGTTGCTTGACGGGTACATCTACGGGACCGGCCACCGGAACCGCAATCTCATGTGTCTCGAACT